>CANOFI010000043.1 GCA_947565255.1 uncultured Lachnospiraceae bacterium | reverse complement strand
GACAGGATAAGTTATAAGCTGTATGACAGTGGGGATTATCTGGTAACTTCAGGCAGCATATTTCTGGATTCTCTTGCCCAGGGCGACAAATTTAAAAATGACTCTGTTGTAATTTATGATATTACACCGGGCGAAACTTATCGGTTCATGTTAAGTGAATCTGATTGGTAAAGCATGCATTCTCTGAAAAAAAACACTTGGCAAAAATCGATAAATACTGTCAGCAGCTGTCAAAACAAATCCTGTATATAACACTCAGGAACCTTTTTCCAGCCACAGTATATACTAAAATAACCAATAGTTAAAAAACTGGTTTTCATCTGACGGTTCCATCGGAATCCGTTTCGAAAAAACCAAAAGGAGTTTCTATGATGCAGTCCCATACCCCATCAGACCACTTTATCCACACGCTGATGTACAATCCGCCTCTGGCCACTGCCTGGGTAAAAGGCGGAAATGCCCAGCCCCAGGTCAGCGGCATCGTCCATTTCTATCAGAGCCTGTACGGCGGACTTTTAATCGAGGCTGAATTTTTCGGTCTTCCAAATGTCAATATCCCCGGTTCTTCGGATTTCTACGGCATGCACCTGCACGAATACGGAGACTGCGGCAATGAGTTCCAGAACACCGGAAACCACTATCAGAAAACACCCTCCCGTCACCCGCAGCACAGCGGAGACTTTCCTCCGCTTCTTGGAAATCAGGGCTATGCCTACTCCGTATTCTATGACAAACGGTTAACCATTCACGATATCATCGGCAAATCCGTAGTCATTCACAGCCAGAGAGATGATTTCTCCTCCCAGCCTTCCGGCGATTCCGGAGAAAAAATTGCGTGCGGCGTGGTCAAATCAGGATATTAATACTTATTTGGAACATACTCCAAAAGCCAATTACTCCTTTGGCAGGGCAATCTTTTTCTTTACTTTCACCTCTTCCTCAAAGCATTCAAAAATCTCTTCCACCTTTGCCCTGTCCGGCTTCGGCGTAAACAGGCTGACAACCGGAACCACAACCAGCCCGGCAATCATTGCAAAGGCGCCGGCATTAATCGGCGATTCGATAAACTTCAAAAACATATTGGAAACCGTAATGCCTACGCCGCAGGCAAAGCTTGCCCATACAGCGCTTTTCGTAATTCTTTTTGCATATAGCCCGTAGAGGAACGGCGCCAGAAAAGCGCCTGCCAGCGCACCCCAGGAAATACCCATCAGCTGCGCAATAAAGGTCGGCGGATTTAATGCCAGTACCACAGAAAGCACAATGAAAAATACAAGAAATATACGCATACACAGCAATTGCTTCTTCTCGTCCATCTGTTTGACAATATTTCCTTTTATCAGATCCAGTGTCAGAGTGGAACTGGAAGTCAGAACCAGAGAAGACAGCGTTGACATAGAAGCCGACAGCACAAGCACAATTACAACTCCAATCAGCACATCCGGAAGCCTCGACAGCATCTGCGGAATGATTGCATCATAAACAATACTTCCGTCCGCATTGTGAAGTGCCGGTGCATCAAACAGGCGTCCGAATCCGCCCAGAAAATAACACCCGCCGGATACAACCAGTGCAAATACCGTCGAAATGATCGTTCCCGTCTGGACAGATTTCTCATCCTTGATGGCATAAAATTTATGTACCATCTGCGGAAGTCCCCATGTACCCAGAGATGTAAGTATAACTACACCCAATAGGTTTGGCAGGTCAGGGCCGAAAAAGGAGGTCAGGACCCCCGGCTGGCCTGCACCGGCACCTTCTGTCAGCTCAATCTCCGCCATCTGACCAACCGCATGCAAAAAGCCGCCCTGTGTATTCAAAACAGCGCCGATTACTGCGACAATGCCAAACAGCATAATGATTCCCTGCACAAAATCACTGATTGTCGTCGCCATATAACCGCCCAGAATCACATAGACGCCGGTCAGGGCCGCCATTACTATCACGCAGACCCAGTACGGAATATCAAACGCCATCTCAAACAGCTTCGACAAACCGTTATACACCGATGCCGTATAAGGAATCATAAACACAAACGCAATTCCAGAAGCGGCAATGCGAAGCGCCTTGCTGTCGTATCGCTTCCCGAAATACTCCGGCATTGTCGAAGCGCCGAGCCGGTTTGTCATTACTCTCGTCCTTCTGCCCAAAACAACCCAGGCAAGCAAAGAGCCTAAAATTGCATTTCCAATTCCAATCCACGTCGTCGCAATTCCGTATTTATAGCCGAACTGCCCTGCATACCCCACAAAAACAACCGCGGAAAAATAGGACGTCCCATACGAAAACGCTGTCATCCAGGGACCAACCGCGCGGCCTCCCAGCACAAACCTGTCCACATTTGTTACCTTTTTCTTGGCATAAACACCAATCCAAACCATGCTGGCAAAAAAGATGACCAGCAGTGCAATTTTTATTACCATGTTTTTTCTCCTTTTTCTGTCAGCATATACCCCCGGTGGGTATATAGAATGACGGCTCTATCCTGTATAAATTTCCGCACCCTGTTCCCTGACAATCTCCAGTGTCCTTTCTATATCCGATGTTTTCAGAACCAGCGGCATATCTTCCGTACCGCTGGAAATCGAATACATATATTCAATATTAATATTTTCTTTTCCCAATATACCGATTATTTTCTGCAGCATTCCCGCCCGGTGCGTCAGCGTAATGGCAAGCACCTTCGTCAGCATAGCGGAAAAACCGCTCGCCTTTAAGGCATCCTGCGCTTTCTGCGGGTCCGAGACAATCAGGCGCAGTACGCCGTACTCGCTTGTATCTGCAAGACTTAGCGACTGGATATTGATATCTTCTCTTTTCAGTGTTTCCAGCACATCATCTAAACGTCCCTTTCTATTTTCAATAAAAACCGACACCTGGTCCATAAACATACTAATTCCCCCTCTCATATCCCGCGAGAAATGCCTTTTTATTGATTTCCACCGTCTTCGGAGGAACCGTCTTTTCAATGACCTCCAGCCAGTCTTCCTTTGAAAAATCCATATGCTGCGCGGCAATTCCAAGCACAATAATATTAAATACCTTTGCATTGCCCAGTTCTTTTGCCAGACCCATGGCATCCACCGTATAAATGCGGTGCGACTCTCCAAGCTTTTCAACAATGCCATCAGGATACTGCGCCGCGCCTGTCACTACCGTAATCGGGTCAATGCGCTGGTCATTGATGACCATTGCGCCATCCTTTTTCAGGAAATGGGCATAGCGCATCGCCTCGAGACGTTCAAATGCAATCAAAACATCTGCCTGTCCCTCTTCCACAATCGGCTCCGCAACCCGGTCCCCATACCGCACAAATGTGACGACAGAACCTCCGCGCTGCGCCATTCCGTGTACCTCGGACAACTTGACATCATATCCCGCCTTTCTTGTAATTCCACCCAAAATCCGGCTGGTAAGCAGAGTTCCCTGACCGCCTACCCCTACAATCATAATATTTTTTGTCATGACACCTGCCTCCTACTTACTCACTTTTTCAATCGCGCCAAATTTGCACAGCTGCATACACAATCCGCATGCATTGCACATGGTTTCGTCAATAGAAATAGTCCCGTCCTCATTTTTTGTCAGCGCGGGACAGCCTGGTTTTAAGCAGGCACCACATTTTTTGCACTTATCGGACACCGGTATGCATTTATCCGGGAAACGGTTGCTTTTCAGAAGTACGCACGGAGACTTTGTAATAATTACCGATACCTCATCCTTCTGTGTCTCCTCTTTTATGACACGCTCCAGCTCTGGAAGGTCAAATGCGTTGACCTCCACCACATTTCGAATGCCCATCGAACGGCAGAGCTGCACAATATCAATCGCCGGCACGACCTCTCCCATCAGCGTCTTTCCGGTTGCCGCATGATCCTGGTGCCCGGTCATTCCGGTTGTCGAATTATCCAGTATCATCACCGTCCCGGTTCCCTGGTTATAGACCATATTCATCAGAGAATTGACGCCCGTATGCATAAAGGTCGAATCGCCGATTACGGCTACCCAGTTCTTGATATAGTCCTTCCCCTTCGCCTTTTCCATGCCGTGCAGTGTCGAAATGCTCGCGCCCATGCAAATTGTCGTATCCACTACGTTCAGCGGCGCCACGGCGCCCAGTGTATAACATCCGATATCTCCGGCCGCATGAATGTTTAACTTATTTAATACGGAAAATACGCTTCTGTGCGGACAGCCCGGACAGAGAATCGGCGGACGCGCCGGAAGGTCCTTTGCCGGCGTCGTTTCGATTTTCTCTCCCAGAACAGCTGTTCTTAACAGATTGGCGCTGTACTCACCCTGCAATGTAAATGTTTCCTTCCCGATGCAGTCAATTCCCCAGGCCCTGACCTGCTCCTCGATTACCGGCTCCAGCTCTTCAAAAATATATAATTTATCCACCTTTGACGCAAATTCCCGAATTAATTTTTCGGGAAGCGGATGCACCATGCCAAGCTTCAGCACGGAGGCATCCGGACAGGCCTCTTTCACATACTGGTAAGGAATTCCGGATGTGATAAACCCGGTCGATGTATCGTTATACTCCGCCTTATTGATTGAAAAATCACAGCTGTCCTCCGCCATCCTCTTCATGCGCTCCTCCACATAGATATGACGCTTCTTCGCATTTACCGGCATCATCACAAATTTACCGGGATTTCTCTCATACGGCTTATCGTCCGCTTCCTTTCTTTCCTCCAGTGTAACGACACCCTGTGAGTGGGCCAGCCTTGTCGTCGTTCTCACAATGACCGGCGTATCGTACTGTTCGCTGAGCTCATATGCAAATTTCACAAAATCCTTTGCCTCCTGGCTGTCCGAGGGTTCGAGAACCGGCACGATTGCAGCCCTTGCCACACATCTTGTATCCTGCTCATTCTGCGAGCTGTAAAGTCCCGGGTCGTCTGCCACAACCATAACCAGACCGCCGTTAATTCCCCCGTAGGAAATCGTGTATAACGGGTCGCTGGCCACATTCAGACCGACATGCTTCATCGATGCCATCGAACGGACACCGCTTATGGAAGCGCCAATTGCCACCTCTGCTGCCACTTTTTCATTCGGAGACCATTCACAGTATATTTCTTTGTACTGCACAAGATTCTCGCTGATTTCCGTACTGGGCGTGCCGGGGTATGCTGCAGACACTTTCACTCCCGCCTCATAAGCCCCTCTTGCAATGGCCTCGTTGCCCAGCATGATTTTTTGCTCTGCCATATTTATCCTTCCTTCCTTAAGTCCTTTACTCTTTTCGCTTTTCCCTCAAACCGCTGTATCGTATTCGGCGATTCTAACTTAATTTTTGCATCCAGACCAAGCACAACCCGAAGCCTCGCCTTTATTTTCTTTTCAATGGCCTCAAGCGCCTGATAAGAATCCGTCATGCTCTCCGTCAGAAGCTCAACCCGAATTTCCAGCTTATCCGTATGCCCCTCCCGCGTGACAATAATTTCATAATGTGGTCCAATCTCCTCAATTCCAAGCAGCACCTCCTCAATCTGGCTTGGAAATACATTGACGCCGCGGATTTTCAGCATGTCATCCGTCCTGCCGTCCAGATTTTCCATCCGGCAGGTTGTTCTGCCGCATTTACACGGTTCGTACATGAGCCTCGTGACATCCTTTGTCCGGTAACGAATTAAAGGAAGCGCCTCCTTATAAATGCAGGTGATGACCAGCTCCCCTTTTTCGCCCGGCGGCAGCACCTCTCCTGTTTTCGGGTCTATAATTTCCGGAATAAAATAGTCCTCATTAATATGCATACCGTTTAACTCCAGACATTCGCCGGATACCCCCGGGCCCATCAGCTCGCTCATGCCGTAGTTAGACGTAACTAACATATCGTTGCCCCACATTTTATGCATTTCCTTACGCATAGCATCCGTCAAAAGCTCGCTTCCCACAAGTGCAATTTTTACCTGCAGGTCCGTCTTCGGATCGATTCCCAGCTGCTGCGCAACCTCCGCAATACGCAGGGCATAGGAGGGGGTTGCTACCAAAAGCGTCGTCCCAAAATCCTTCATAAACATCAGCTGCTTTTCCGTGTTGCCTGTCGAAGACGGCACAATGGCGGCTCCCATATTTTCCAGTCCGTAATGCAGGCCCAGGGCGCCGGTAAACATCCCGTATCCAAAGCAGATCTGCGCAACCTCCTTCGACGTCGCCCCTCCCATAGCCGCAATCCGGGATACACACTCTGTCCAGACCTCCAAATCCTTTTTCGTGTAGCCTACCACCGTAGGCTTTCCCGTTGTCCCGCTCGATGCATGAATCCTCACCAGCTTCTCCTTCGGCACTGCAAACAACCCAAAGGGATAGGTATCCCGCATATCCTGCTTTGTTACAAACGGAAGTCTCTGTAAATCCTCTAATTGTCTGATATCCTCCGGCTTTACACCGGATTCCTCCATTTTCCGGCGGTAATAAGGCACTTTTTCATATACCCGATTCACCGTCTCCTGCAGTCTGAAAAGCTGAATTTCCTCAATTTCTTTCCTTGATAAAGTTTCTTCTTTCGCCCAAATCATACTTTCTACTCCAATTCTTATAAAATAGGCAATTGCAAAAGCTATTCATGTATTTTCTTATTCCTGTTTCACCAAATACATGTTCTCTGTCTCACAACCGCCTGACATAACAGCCTGACAGCGCTAAGAAAAAAGGAGCTGCACTAGCAACTCCCTTTTTCAAACACTTTGCTGCTTTTTAAAACTTATCTAAGTTTAATGCTACTTTCAATATCTTCTGTGCATCCTTTAATTCCACTTTGCCGTTGCCGTCTACATCCGCAGCTTTTTCCTGGCCCTCTGTCAATTTTGTAAGATTCAGCGCCGCTTTCAATGCCATCTGTGCATCCGTCAAAGTGATGTTACCGTCGCCATTCACATCACCAATATTTCCGTTGCCGCTAGAACCTTTCACTTCATCATACAACTCTGCCACTTCATCCTCCGTCAAGGCTTTCTTGAAGAAAGAAATATCATCGAGCATTACATCTTCGATCGAACCATAGTTCTGGTCAATGGAGGATGCGGCACTGTAAGAGGTTCCTCCGAAATACAGCTCAGTATTCGGATCCGCAATCCAGTCTAACATCGAAATCTGCAAAGAATTGCCCGGATTGTTATTCGCTGTTCCCTCTGCTGACCAGTCCTTTACATTATCATCCGGCAATGTACACCATCTCTCACGGAGTCCCTTTCCGCGATTAAACGTCTTTCCCGTATTCTGCTTGGTAAAATCATGTGTAATACCAGGTACCGTAATCTCTGTATCCTTGCAGTAAGCATACTCTGTCTCCGGATCAACCATTTCACCGTCCACATACATCTGTACCCAGTCGTTCTGCAATGTAATGGTCACATAATGCCATTTTTCAGCGCCGGTCTTTAAGTTTGTAACCCGCTCATCCCCGTCAAAGAATAACTGGTTGGTTCCGCCGATATCCTGAAACATTCCATATTTATCTGAGTTCGGATTATAAATTCTTGAACCTGCAACCGCACGGTTAATAGCTGTCCCATCCGCACCTGTAAATGCAAATGTCCGGTAATGATCCTCTCTGAAATAGAAGTCATTGTCTGTGGAAATCTGCAGGGAACCCTTTAAAGTACCTTCCCTTATTTTACTCTTGGAAGAAATTCCATTATCGAAATCATCTGTTTTTCCATAGCGGTAACGGAACAATTCATACTGATTCCTGTCTATTGCAGTAGCATTCGCAAAGGAAGCAATCTTATAGGTATTGCCCTGGTCATCCGTTACATCAAATTTTGCATCCTTTTCCTTATCATAATCTGTGGTATTATACCAGCCGCCGCCTTTGAACGTTCCTCCGGCTGCCGCTGCCGCTGCTGATGCCGCATCCTCCGCCTCTTTATCGGGATAATTCGGATTAAACCGAACAAGCTTTCCATGATTACGGTAAAGCACAAAATAATTGTTATTTTTATCATGTACCGTAATCCGCTCACCCATATCATAGTCTTTTAACGCATTCTCATCATTCGCAGCTTTCGCTTCATCATATCCGACACATGCCAGATGCTTGGCATAATCATCCTTCTGCAAAACAACTCTGTCATCATTCAGAAATACAACCGTCGTCGCATTGGCGCCGCGGTCTTTTCCGGTTCCATCCGTAACCTTGTCGCGCTGGTCATTAATCTTGATCACCGGCACCTTTACCCAGTAAGAAATGGAAACACCCGCATTCTTATCATTGTCATCAAACGTCATACCCTTAAACGGATTCTCTGCAACCTTTACATGTCCGCCAATCTTTTCCTTCGTCTGTACAGCCGTACCTGTTGCATACTTTTCATCCAGGGCATCGCTTTCGTCCTTAATCACCTGATCGACAATCTCAGAATCCTTAAACACCAGCGCTTTTCCCCTGCCTTCCACGTCCTTAATCTCCGGAAGTGCGGTAGATGTAATCTTTTCATAATCATCACCGGCCTCATTGATGACCGGCTTGCCGTTTTCAATTTTCGTGCGTGTCTCACCTTCTGCCGACATGCCTTCCCAGCCATTCTCAAAATCAATGGTCTTTACCGCCTGACTCAGAATGGAATCCTCAGCCGCCTGAACCTTTGCAGGTTCCATGCACAAAGTTGCCGGTACAGCCAGCGTAAGAGCCATAGCTGCTGCTGCAATCTTACGTGCATTTACACTTGTCATTTTTCTCATAATTGTTCATACACCCTTTCTTTTAAGTTCATTATTTCTACACCCCATAGGTTTTCCAGCACATACCTGACTCCCCCTCTGCAGGATACACATCAGGGTATACCGCCTTGTGCATCGTCTGGCCCAACCTATGTCCCAACTTGTAACCGGCACTCCTTATAATTCGGAACTCGTATAATCATCTACAATAAGAGTCAGAAAAATCTGTTCTCCCATCAGATAAACAACCTTTGCCTATTAATATTTTACTAAATTTTCACCAAAAAATCAAGTATTTGTTTGAAAATATCATATATATTTCACAAAAATGGAATTTTCTACTCACTGTGTTCCCGCACCATCTTAAAAAGCTGTACGCGGTTTCGGATTCCCAGCTTGCGGTATATGTTTAAAATATGTTTTTTCAGCGTATTCAGGCTAATCACAAGTTCATCGCATATCTGTATGTTGTCGGCCCCGTCCATCAGAAAGCCCAGTATGGTTTCTTCCCTTTTCGTAAGCTGGTATTTCTTTACCGCCTCCTGAATCGTCAGTTTTTTTTCTCTGTGCTGCGCTCTTTTCCGGTCATTCTGCAGTCTGTATGCCAGATGCTCCTTTAACATATCTAACATAAAAATATCATCATACTGAAAATTATCCCTGCCCATCGCCCGGTAAAATGTCGCGACTCCCAGAAATTTTTTATCGTAGGCGATAATCATCTGCATCGAATAATGCCACCCGTTCGGCTGGTACAGTTTTTTGTAATATTCCTTCTGCTGACGCCTGATTTCTGTTACAATATCCGTCTCACGGTATACCATACTGTTTCCAAGAAATAAAATCTCCTGGCTGTAATCCAAATAAGCATAAAGCAGTTCATGGTCCTCTTTGCACCGGTACATGGCAGGCCTTACCAGCTCCTGCGGCCGGTCTGCATCCGCCACAAAAAAATCTGCACTGTCAAAATCGACCAGCGTCTGCAGCTGCTCCAAAAAATCACAGCGCATCCTGAATTCATCTTCTGTTGTATAAATTTTGTATATCATGTTGTTCAGCACAAGCCAGTCATTTATTTCTAAATGTCTCATCTTTTACGCCTCACTCCTCTAACCTTACCGGCATACCTTAATTTTACAGCGCGCTAAAGGACTAGACCCTTCGGGTCGTCGCGTCAGCGCATGTATTACGTTATATGCACAATCCGCGCAATTTAATATCCGCGAATTTTGTCCTCACCTTCGTCTGTCGTATCCTCAACCTTCCGTATCTCCACCTCATAACTGAAGTTTTCATTGACACAAACCGTGACGGCATCCCCCTCGCAATGTCCCAAAAGCGCCTTTCCAAGCGGCGACTCAATGCTTATGAGGCCTTTTATGGAATTTCCCCGGATAGACGTGACTAACCGATAGGTCTCCTCCGCATCGTCTTCGGGAATGTAAACTGTCACCGTATTATTCAGTCCGACCTCCCCCTTTGCAGAACTATCATCCACAATCACAGCATGCTTTAACATATTTTCAAGGTAACGGATTCGGCTTTCATTCTGGTTTTTATCTTTTTTGGCGGCGTGGTACTCAAAATTTTCGCTCAAATCCCCATGTGCCCTCGCCTCTTTTACCGCCTCAATTGCCTCCTTGCGGACTACAAGCTTTCGATGCTCAATCTCCTGTTTTATTTTTTCTACATCCTTCTTTGTCAATTGCTCTCTCACTTTTCTACCTCCATATTGTCACGATTCACGCCTGCCCCGCCGGACCACATGTACAAAAGGCTCCGGCAAAGCTGTGAAGCATACCTTTATTCCAGCAAAATCCCCAGTTCACGCCGGACATCCTCCACACTGTCCCCCAGTATTTTCATCGTACGGTCATAGGATGCCTGGATTGTCGGCATAATGCCGCTCATTCCTGTCTGTTCTTCAATTGTCTCCAGCTGGCAAATCGGAATGATATAGAAATTCGGAACAGAATTTTTTATTACATACGTCGGAATGGCATCGACACTGGTAATCGATATGTTCCCGTTTATTCTTGAAATCGTCAGTTTTAACATCAGCCCATCCTCGGTATGCCCGTTCGGACGGGTGCTGATGCGCTCCCTCCGCTGATTGGAAAGATGATTTCCCAGCGAATACGCACAGAACATTTTCCGGGTTCCGTCTGTGCTCGTATACACATCCAGTGGCTGCACCACATGCGGATGGGACCCGATTACCGCATTGATTCCCATGTCACAAAACTGCTGCGCCATTTCCTTCTGCACCTTGTTTGGCTCAAATTCATATTCATTCCCCCAGTGAATATAAAGAATAATAAACTCCGCCCCCTGCAGATACAGCTCACTTTGTATCCGGGCAAGCTCCCGATAAAAACGATCCAGTTCACTCAGCTTAAAGGAATTTAAAAGCGGCTCCACACTTTTATCCATCAAATGCCCATTGATGGATTTTCTTTTTCCATCCTGTTCTGTCTCATATGTATAATTGACAATACCAAGCCGGATTCCGTTAATATCTGCCAGAACATAACATGCATCCTCTTCTGCGGCTCTAATACCCGTATAACAGATTCCCTCCTGCTGCATAACGGAAATGGTGCGCAGAAATCCCTCTTTTCCATTATCATAAATATGATTGTTGGCCAGAAGCTGCAAATCCACCCCCGCATCCCGCAGATTCGCCGCTATTTCATCCGGCGCATTAAAGCTCGGAAACCCACTGTATCCTTTTTTCAGTCCTGCCAGCGATGTTTCCAAATTTACCACCATATAATCCACGGAAGCATATGTCTGGCGGACCTGTTCAAAAATCGCCGAAAAATCATGGCTTTCTCCCTTCAGCCCTCCATAGCTTTCCGTAATAGACAAATGCATCATCACATCACCTGCACTGCCAAGACAAAGAGAGGCATCCGGTTTCCCCTGAAGATTCACCGCCGGCTGTGTCACGGGCACCTGCATATCCAGCTGCTGCTTCGGCGCCCCATTATTCTGTGCTTTCTTCTTCTTTTCCGGTTCCTGAAAAAAGCCAAGCCTTACCGCTATCAGAAAAACAGCAACAAAAGAAAGCAGCAACAATGCGGCCTGCGTCACTGCCAAAATATTTCTTTCCTTTTTACGCCTTTTCTTTTGCTGCGCGACCCGCTTCCGGTGCTGCACATAACGTTCATAATCTTTTTTATCCATACTGGTATCACACCCTGTCTCAAACCGCCTTTTCAAAAAGAATCCTTAAGAATCTTTGCGGCTCTCAATTTAGGTTTGTCTCATTCCAAGTACCTCACCCATTTTTACAGGAGTTTCCTCTCCATTTTTGGACTTTTCAAGCAGTTTCTCACTCCATTGCACTACACCTTTTTTTAACAGAAGAACAATAGTCGAACCGCCAAACTCAAAATACCCTTTTTCTTCTCCGCGGCGGACCCTGCCGCAGGCCTTATCATTTACAAT
>CANOFI010000042.1 GCA_947565255.1 uncultured Lachnospiraceae bacterium | reverse complement strand
GGAAGAATTCATAACAACGGGACCAAATCGGCCGAGCAGATTGTATGAACGGGCGTCAGTCAAAAAAAAGGCTCCCAGAAAAAATAAGACAGCGCAGGCCTGAAATAAAAATTTTATACTGATATGGAGCAGCATATGCAGCTGTGCGCAGAAAATTACAAAATGTCCCTTAAGAAAAAGTAATTACAGAGTTTGTATCGTATTTAAAAGGTACGTGTATAGAAGATAAACATATCTGTCATAAAGATATGACCGGAATTTAAGAAATAATAGGAGGATTCATAGTGAAAAAAACATTAATTGTAATAGATATGCAGAATGATTTTATCGATGGTTCCCTGGGAACAAAAGAAGCGCAGGCAATTGTGCAGAAGGTAAAGGAACGGATTGAAGAATATAAAGAACACAAGGATGAAATTATTTTTACAAGAGATACGCACGGAGAAAATTATCTCGACACGCCGGAGGGAAAAAAGCTGCCGGTAAAGCACTGTATCAAAAATACAGACGGATGGCAGATATCAGACCAGTTAGACACAACAGACAGCATTTGTGTTGACAAAGGCACATTCGGGTGGCTGTACTGGGACAAAACAAAAGAACAGCATGGTCTGGAAATGAAGGAGATAGAGCTGGTTGGCCTCTGCACGGATATTTGTGTCGTATCCAACGCCCTGATTTTGAAGGCAATGTTTCCGGAAGCAGAAATTACAGTAGATGCCGGATTATGTGCAGGGGTAACGCCGGATTCACATAAAGCCGCTTTGCAAACTATGAAAATGTGCCAGATAAATGTAGAAAGTTTATAATAATTTACCTAAAAGGTTCAAAAATTTACCTGATAGGTTTATAAAAAAATTCCGAAAAGAGCAGATATCATGCATGATAGAAACGATACCAGAAGGGCATTCCATACTCATAGAGTACGACGTAATGCATGCGTTAACGCGGCAGATGGATAGACAGACAGGTAAGTTTGTTGAACTATCAGCCAGACAACAGACCTTCAGGGCGTCGTGTAAATAAGATATAATGAGTGTTGGAGAGAAGAATGAGTCTGCTTATTCGGCGAATGACAGTCATGAATCTCAGATTTATGATGTAACAAGAAATGGAGGAACCATTTGTATGATAAAAATAAGGAATATCATCATTAATATCAACCAGTACCCTGACGGCACAATGCTGCTGAAAAAAGAATTTGATATGGGGAATGAAAATGACATAGACATAGCATGGAATTATGAAAACGATATAGAATTAATCGCGCTTTATTATCTCACCAGAAAATTACAGTCGGACGGCGCAAAAAACATTCGGCTTTTTATGCCATATATCCCAAATGCGAGAATGGACCGTGTAAAAAATGAGGAAGACGTCTTTACGCTGAAATATTTTTCCGAACTGATTAACAGCCTGGGTTTTTCTCAGGTTGTCGTATTAGATCCGCATTCCAGTGTAAGTCTGGCTCTGATTGACCATATTCGGGTAAGAACCCCGAAGCCATATATCGAAAAGGCAGTTCAGGATATTTACAGGCAGGATGACACGCAGGATTTGGTGATGTTTTATCCGGATGAGGGAGCATGCAAACGATATTCGGAAATGTCCTTTCTTCCCTACGCTTTCGGAATCAAAAAAAGAGACTGGAAAACGGGAAAAATTATGGGACTGGATGTCGCCGGCGCAGAGCATGTGAAAGAAAAAAGAGTGCTGATTGTGGATGATATCTCTTCAAAAGGCGGCACGTTCTACTATTCTGCACAGAAGCTGAAGGAGCTTGGCGCAAAAGACATATATCTGTATATTACACACTGCGAAAATACGATTCTGGAAGGGCAGCTGATTGGCAGCGGGTTATTAAAAAAGATTTATACAACAGACAGTATTTTTACAAAGGAGCACGAACTGATAAAAGTGATGAACTGCGAAGAAATAGGAGAGGACTGACAGAATGGATACAATGGCATTATTATTGAGCGATACATATAAACAGACACATGACAGAATGTATCCGGAAGGGCTGACAAAACTGGTATCTTACTGGGTTCCGAGAAAATCGATGTTCCGGGATACGGATAAAATGATTTTTTTTGGACTGCAGGCGTTTATTAAAGAATATTTAATCGAATATTTTCAAAAAAACTTTTTCGAAGCAGATGAGAGTGAAATTGTAAGCATGTATACAAAATACATGAACATTCAGATTGGTTCTGAAAATTATGACCTTGAGAAAATTTCCGCATTGCACAGGCTGGGATATCTGCCGTTGGAAATCCGGGCGCTGCCGGAGGGGACAAAAGTAAATATGGGTGTTCCCTGCATTGAGCTGACCAATACCCATCCAGAATTTGCGTGGCTCACACAGTGGATTGAATGTATTCTGCAGGTCGAATTATGGAAAACCTGCTGTCATGCAACCGTTGCAAATATGTACCGGGAAGCGGCGGACGCATATTATGAAAAAACGGTGGAGTGCGTCAATCCTTCCATGGCGATGGCTGATTTCGGAATGAGGGGAATGTCATGCATGCAGGAATCCATCCGCACATCGGCGGCCTGGCTTCTGTCCTTTGATAAAACGAGCACCATACCGGCTCTTTGTTATATTGACAAAATGTACCACGCAGACTGTGGGAAAAACCGGATTGGATTAGGGGCCGTATCGACAGAGCATTCTGTAATGGGTGCAAATTATTCTGTGGACGGAGACGAAGTTACATTTGTCAAAAAATTACTGACAAAATTATATCCAGATACATCCTTTAGTATGGTATCGGACACATACGATTACTGGAATATGGTCAATCACGTTTTACCGCAGTGCAGGGATGAAATTATGAATCACAACGGAAAGCTTCTGGTCCGCCCGGACAGCGGTGACATTATAGACATATCGGTAAAAACGGTTCAGAGATTGTGGGAATTGTTTGGAGGAACCGTCAATTCCAAGGGCTATAAGGTGCTGGATGACCACATTGGAATCATATACGGGGACGGATGCACGCTCGAACGGGTAAAGGAAATCTGGAGGCAGCTGGAGGAGCTGAAATTTGCCGCAAACTGCATTACATTCGGCGTCGGCGCGTTTTGTTTTACGGCAATGTTTGAAGAGGAAAGTATGGTGGTTCTCACAAGAGACACATTTGGAATTGCAATGAAAGCGTCCTATGGCGTTATTGACGGCAGGGAATACTTTATCTATAAAGACCCGAAGACAGATACGGACCAGTTAAAAAAGTCCCATAAAGGATGCTGCCGTGTATATTGTGAAAACGGGGAATTCAAATGTCAGGACCAGCTGTATGGAATGTCGGATGACACGTTATTAGAGACTGTTTATAAAGATGGAAAATTGCAAAAGGAGGAAACTTTTATACAGATTCGGGAAAGAATACATAACAGTATTCATTAAATCTTGAATTTTGTAAAATTTCATGGTATGATGATTACGACTTGTGCAGGGAATTATAAAAATATTGTGAGGACCATGGTATGAAAGAAAAGAGAGTCAGAGATTCCTATACGGAACAGGTACAAATGGTAACCCAGGCGCATTTAAACGGTTATGGACGTCTGTTCGGCGGAACGCTGATGGAGTGGATTGATACGGTGGCTGTAGTCTGTGCAAGGCGTCACTCCGAGCGCAATGTCACGACTGTGCTGGTGGATATGCTTCATTTTAAGGCGCCGGCGCATGCCAACGATACCGTCACGCTTTGTGCAAATGTCACATATGTAGGGAATACTTCCATGGAAGTACGTGTGCGCACGTATGTAGAAGAACTGGATGGTGAGAAAAAAATTATTAATGAGGCGTATTTGATTATCGTTGCCCTGGATGAAAGGGAAAACCCCGTCAGAGTTAACCGTCTGGTACTGGAAACCGATGAAGAAAGACAGGAATGGGAGAATGCGATTCTCCGCAAAGAACGAAGAAAAAAAGTATATTAAACGATGACAGCTCAAAAATATGTTGAAGCAGATGTTGAAGAAGATAAGGAGAAGACTATGTATACAGGAAAAGATCATACGTTTGTAATATGCGCATACAAAGAAAATCCGCATTTGGGTAAATCAATCGAATCCGTTAAAAAGCAGACGGTAAAAAGCCAGATTTTACTTGCAACCTCAACGCCGAATGCTTATTTAGAGGAAATATGCAGGAAATACGATTTAAAAATGTGTGTGAACCCGCATCCGGTCTCGATGGGTGGAGACTGGAATTATGCATATTCCAGGGCAAAAACGGAGCTGGTTACCATTGTGCATCAGGATGATTTGTATGAACCGGACTATCTGGAAAATATTCTGCACTACATCAATAAAAGAAAGCAGGATGATGTCATCATTGCCTATACCGAATATTATGAACTGAAGCACGATAAAAAGGTAAGAACGAATAAGCTGTTAAAGGTAAAACGTCTGATGAATTTTCCGATGCGTTGTCCGGCCTTTTATGGAAGTATTTTTGTGAGAAGAAGAATTTTGTCCTTTGGATGTCCGATTTGCTGTCCTTCTGTAACATTTGTGAAAAAAAATGCCGGAAGAGAAGTTTTTGATATGGAATTAAAGAACAGCTGCGATTACCGTGCATGGTCGAAGTTATCGAAGAAAAAGGGAAGCTTTGTCTATGTTCCGAAACAGCTCATGGCACACCGCATTTATGCCGAGTCGACGACGACACAGAATTTAAGTGAGAATATCCGTAAAAAAGAGGATTTGGAAATCATGTGCGGGTTCTGGCCGCGTCCGATTGCCAGAATGATTAATAAAATTTACGCAAGCAGCGAAAAAAGCAATGAAGAATAGGTGATAACCAGCTTTGAAAGGATGATACAAATGAATTCGGAGGGACTGAGCCTGAAAAAAAATATATGGTATAATTCCATAGGGTCCTTTTTTTACCTTGGATGCCAGTGGCTTATCACCGTACTGGTCGTAAGACTGTCTTCTTATGATACGACAGGGATGCTTCAGCTTGCGATTTCGATTACCAATGTATTTTACACTGTTTCTTTATTTGGCATGCGGGCATTTCAGGTGTCGGATTATGAAAATGAATATTCGCATATGGTTTATGTTTATTCAAGGGTGGTTACCGGTGCTGCTTCTCTGTTTTTCTGCTTTGTTTTTTTGTTGTTTAACAGACAGTATTCGTCACTGCAGTTTTCCATTATCCTTTTGTACATGCTTTATAAGGTGATAGAGGCTCTGGTGGATGTTACGCAGGGAATCCAGCAGAAGGCCGGGCGTATGGATTATATTGCAGTATCCTGTTTTGCGAGGGGAATTTTGTCGCTTGGTTGTTTCGTAGGCGTGATGTATGTGACAAAAAATCTTGTATTTGCAATTATTGCCATGATTTTGACAACGGCTCTTGTTCTGGTGTTTTATGATTTCCGCATTTGCGGCCGGCTGTACAGTCTGCGTGAAACATTTCAGATAAAAAGAATATATTCTGTGATCAGGGAATGTTTTCCGCTTATGCTGAGTACAATGTTTTTAACGTCTCTTGTATCGATTCCAAGATATTTTTTAGAGCTGGATTATGGAAGCGGAATACTTGGAAAATACGCAAGCGTTGCGACACCGGCAGTCATTATACAGGTGGCGTGTACCCTGATTTATAATCCATTGATTTCCCAGCTGACACAAAGCTATGTGGAGGTTCAGAAAAAAAAGTACAGCGGTCTGATTATAAAAAGTGTGGCAGCGATACTGATATTTTTTGGATGTACACTCATCGGCGCAAAGCTGTTTGGCGAATGGGCAATGGTTCTCGTGTTTGGAGAGGAAATTCGGGATTATGTATATCTGCTGGTCCCGGTTTTGTTTACGACGCTTTTAATCGCACTGATTTATTTTGAGGGTGTTCTGCTCACGGTTATGCGGCGGCTAAAGACGCAGGTCGCAGTGAATGGCGTAGCGGCTGCCTGTGTACTGGTAAGCTCCCCGTTTCTTGTGAAAGAATTTGGCATGCAGGGAGTTAATATTACATTATACTTTGGCGCGGGTTTATCAGCATTGCTGTCGGCAGTTTGTATTATTTACACAGCCGTCCGTCATTTTAAATAAAACCAGTGTACTGTATCAGAACAAATATTCGATAATTATTTGCGATGTACATTTGTTTTTTAAAATATAGCTGCATATAATAGAGAGGATACCCGGCGGCTGGAGACCAAGTATATGAAAAAACAGTGAAATCTGTGTCGAAAAAGCAACTCCTGCTTGCAAGAATTGGAAAGACATGCTATGATGATAGATAGGGATTATGTAAAACCGGAACAAAACTGGAGGTAAAAATATATGGATAAAATAATGAATATGATGGCAGTTGTTAAGACCGGGGATGATGCGGACGCAGGCAAATGGATCTGGATTATGGTGGCTGTGGGCGTTCTCCTTGTTGCAATGGCAGTTCTTTCTGTTGTTGCAAAAAAGAAAAAGGAACAGAAACAGGAAGACAAAGTAAATAGCGCAGACGATAACAAACAAAAATAAAGTACGGATTGAGAAAAGGCCTGTAGACAGGAAGCGTTTCTGTCTGCAGGTTTTCCTTTGATAGAAGGTGTCAAAGAAAAGGCGTGAGGCTATGGCAGTGCAGGGTTCATTAAAAGAAAAAAATAAAACGAAGATTATAATTCCGAAACGATATGTTGTCATCATGCACAATGATGATTTTACTCCTATGGATTTTGTGGTGGATATTTTGATGACAATATTTCATAAAGAATATGAGGAGGCCGTTTCCATTATGATGACAATTCATAAGGGAAACCGTGGAATCGTAGGAACCTATTCCTATGATATCGCAAAGTCGAAGGCAGAACGGGCAATGATGGCTGCAAAAGAAGAAGGATACCCATTCCGTATTACAGTAGAAGAAGGGTAAGGGGGAAAAAGAATGGAGTTATCAGCAAGGGTAGAAGAATTGATGATGTGGGTTTCTCTTTATGTTGAGAAAAAGAAGCATGAATTTATCACACCGGAGCATCTTCTGTACGGCATGCTGTTTGACAGCATATTTGCAGAAGCATTTACCAGCTGTAATGGAAAAGTATCAGAATTAAAAAAACAATTGGAACAATATTTTGAAGAAAATTTAGAACAGGCGGCAGAGGAACATCAGGCGCCGGTATTAAGCAGCCAGGCAGCAGAAGTATTTATTGAGGCAGAGGTCAGGGCAGCTGCCTGTGAGAAATTTGTAATTGAGCTTCCCCATTTATTTAGTGCCATTCCGAAGTTAGAAGACAGCTATGCGGTATATTTTTTGAACCGGCAGGGCGTTGATATGTCCGATTTGTTATATGAAATGTGTGAGCTGGAGGAAGAAGAGCAGTTTGGAATCGAGGATGACGAAACTCATTTTTATGGAGAGTCCCAGGAAAAAAGCCAGATACAATGGCAGGATTATGTGACCTGCATGAATGACCATACGAAAGAATACCTTCCCCTGATTGGCAGGGAAGAGGAATTAGAGCGTACAATGCAGATTTTGTGCCGGAAGCTGAAAAACAATCCGCTGCATGTCGGTGAGGCCGGTGTTGGAAAGACGGCCATTACAAAGGGACTTACGGTTTTGATAGAAAAAGGGGATGTGCCGCCTATGCTGCAGGGCGCGAAGGTGTATGCGCTGGATGTCGGAACCATGCTGGCCGGAACGCAGTACCGCGGCGATTTTGAGAGACGTTTTAAACTGGTTATGGAGGGGCTTTTGACAGTAGAAAAACCCATTGTGTACATTGATGAAATTCACAATATCATAGGGGCCGGAGCCGGCGGGAACGGAACGCTGGATATATCTAATATGTTAAAGCCCTATCTGGCAGAAGGGCATATCCGTTTTATAGGCGCTACGACTTATGATGAATATAAAAAAATTTTTTCGAAGAGTGCAGGTTTGATCCGGCGGTTTCAGAAAGTCGATATTCAGGAGATGACTGAGGAAGAAACAATAAATGTAATAAAGGGTTTAATCAAGTCTTTCGAAAAGCATCATAAAGTCCGGTATGGGAAAGATGTGATTGAACAGGCAGTGCATTTAAGCCATAAATATATGAATGACCGGTTTTTGCCGGATAAAGCAATTGATTTGATTGATGAAGCAGGTGCGTACAGAAGCCTGCACCCGAATGAAGGAAGACATAGTCAGTCTGTGAACAGAAAGCTTATTGAGGCAATTCTGGCAAAGACCTGCAACATACCGAAGCAGACGGTAGAAGCAGATGAAGTAAAGCTTCTGGCAGGGTTAGAGCAGGAGCTGAACAGACAGATTTTTGGGCAGAAGGAAGCGATTGCTGAGGTTGCGCACGCAGTGAAGCTGTCGCGAGCGGGACTGAATGAAGACGAGCTGCCGGTGGCCAGTCTGCTTTTCGTGGGGCCTACCGGAGTGGGGAAAACAGAAGTGGCGAGGTGTTTGGCGAAGCAGCTGGGTATACCTCTTGTGCGTTTTGATATGAGTGAATATGCGGAAAAACAGGCAGTAGCAAAATTAATCGGTTCCCCGGCCGGATATGTGGGGTACGAGGAAGGCGGCCTTTTGACAAACGCAGTCAGTAAAAAGCCGCACTGTGTGTTATTGCTAGATGAAATCGAAAAGGCGCATGCTGATATTTACAATATTTTGCTTCAGATTATGGATTATGCCACATTAACAGATAATCAGGGAAAAAAGACAGATTTTCGCAATGTGATACTGATTATGACATCCAATGTGGGAGCTAAGCAAGTTGGGAATCATTTAATAGGATTTGGTGAAAGAAAAATTGCAAAATCTGCAATTGAGGATGCTGTAAAAAGGCATTTTAGCCCGGAATTTCGCAATCGTCTGACGAAAATAGTTACATTTCACTGGATGGACGATGCAATGGCCGAGAAAATTATTAATAAACAGCTGAACCTTTTGTCAGAGAAATTAGAAAAGAAAAACGTGTCGGTAACCTATGATGCATCGGTTTTCAATTATTTGATGGAAAGAGGCATCAGCAAAGAATACGGGGCGCGTGAAATTAAACGAATCATACAGACACAGATGAAGCCGGCATTGGTGGATCAGATATTGTTTGGAAAACTGAAAAAAGGCGGCAAATGTGTCCTGCACTATGCAATACAGTATGGATTTTATGTCGTTTTATAAAAAGGAGTTGATTGATAATGGAAGAAAATTTTGAACAGGAAAGCAGGGACGAACAAAAACGATTTAGCATAAAAGCGGAAATTATCAGCTGGATTAAAGTCATTGTCTTTGCAGTAGTATTAGCATATGTCCTTGGGAATTTTGTGCTGATGAACGCTTATATTCCAAGCGGTTCCATGGAAAATACGATGAAAAAGGGTGATAAGCTGATTGGGCTGCGGCTGGCTTATCTGTTCAATGAGCCGGAGCGGTTTGACGTCGTCATGTTCAAATTTCCGGATAATGAAAAGGAAGACTATATTAAACGTGTAATTGGCCTTCCGGGAGAAACGGTGACGATCAAAGAAGGAAAGGTGTATATCAATGACAGCAAAATACCTCTCGATGAGCCTTACTTAAAGGAGGAGCCGGATGGTATGGGCGACGGAGTATATAAAGTGCCCGAGGACTGTTATTTTATGCTGGGAGATAACCGCAATAACTCCAAGGATTCCCGTTTCTGGGAAAAGAAATTTGTAAAAAAAGAAAAAATACTGGCAAAAGCAATGTTTCGGTTTTACCCAAAAATATCATGGATAGAGACGGATTATTAGAAAACAGAAAGGAACAACATGAACGGGCCCTTGTTAGAAAAGCTGCAAAAATATGCCGCATCGCAAAGCTATCCTTTTCATATGCCGGGACATAAACGAAATCCAGAGATTTCCTATTTTCCGGTACATATAGACCTTACAGAGATAGATGGATTTGATAATCTTCATCACCCAGAAGGCATATTAAAAGAGGCGCAGGAGCGGGCGGCGCAGCTCTATGGGTCATCGGAATGCTTTTTCCTTGTAAATGGAAGTACCTGCGGCATTCTGGCGGCAATCAGTGCGGCAGTGCCGAAAAACGGGCGGCTTGCTTTTGCGAGAAACAGCCATAAGGCGGCATATCACGCGGTATTTCTAAGGGATTTGCAGCCTGAATATTTATACCCAAAGATGGCTGGTACATGCGGAAACAAACAAAAAGGCCCAAAAGGCCGGAATGACAGAGCTTTGATGGAAGACAGAATTGGTTCTGTCCGGGGAATCTGCGGGGAAATAAAGCCTGAGGAGGTTGAGAAGACGTTGAAGCGCTGTCCTGACATAAGGGCGGTTTTTATAACCTCTCCAACTTACGAAGGAATGGTAAGTGATATTGAAAAAATTGCCGATATAACACATAGATATTCCTGTATTTTAGTTGTTGATGAAGCGCATGGTTCCCATTTGGGGTTAGACCGGGAAAATGACTTTTTTCCGAAAAGCGCGGTTTCCTGCGGTGCAGATCTTGTGATTCAGAGTCTGCACAAGACGCTGCCCGCCCCAACGCAGACAGCCGTTCTGCATGTGAACGGGGACCGGGTGGACCGGGAGAAGCTGCGGACGTTTTTGCAGATTTACCAGACAAGCAGCCCGTCCTATGTCCTTATGGCAGCGATGGATGCCTGTATTAATTACGTCAGCAACAATAAAAACGAGCTTTTTAAAATTTACAGAGAGCGGCTGGCATGTTTTTATAAGCAGGCAGACTCTCTTTGCAGCCTCTTTGTGCTGTCACCGCAGATGGCAGAAAAAATGGACGGAATCTGGCGGATGGACCCGTCCAAAATTTGTATTTTTTCCGGGAACAGCGGATTTACTGGGGATAAGTTATACCAGATGTTCCTTCAGGAATTTCATTTACAAATGGAGATGGCGGCAGGAGCATATGTACTTGCCATGACCTCGGTGATGGATACGCAAAGCGGATTTGACTGCCTGCTGTATGCACTGGGGGAAGTGGACTGCAGGGCAGATAAAGAGGGTTTACATAATATTACATTTCCAGATATTCCGAAGCCCCGGATTGTCATGACGCAGTCGCAGGCTGAAATAGAAAAAAAGGCGGCTGTTTCGCTGATGGAGAGCCAGGGATTTGTCTCTGCGGAGTATCGGTATATATACCCCCCAGGGGTACCTGTTCTCGTTCCGGGTGAACAGATTACTTCTGAGGTGCTGGAGCTTTTTTCCTGTTATGAGCAATGCGGGCTGACCATGCTTGGCGGGCAGGGAGATGGAAAAAAGATTATGGTTGTAGAAAATAAAAATGTCTGATATAATGAAAATGCGGTAATTGTGCAGGGGCCGGCTGTACAGGGCGGGAAATGGCTTCTGCATATAGGAAAGGGAAAAGCTAAACAGAAAACATATAAGAAAGAAGGGAAAGTTATGCCAATTAAAGTGGAGCAGACAGCCAAAACAGAGATTGTACAGGGAACAAAGCAGGCGAAGGAATCAGATGGCAGTTTTAAGTTTTCCCTGATTAGTAAAATAGAGGCAGGGGAGCTTCAGGAAAAGCTTTCCGGTTTGATGCAGGATATTACGGCACAGGGAGAAAAGCTCGCAAAGCACATGGATATTAAGGATATGAAAAGATACCGCGGGCTTGTAAAGGACTTTATGAACGAAGTTGTCAGCCATTCCCATGAATTCTCAAGAGAGAATTTTCTGGACCGGCGGGGACGCCACAGAGTTTACGGAATTGTCAAACTGGTTGACAAAAATTTAGATGAGCTGGCGACAGAGCTTATGAAGGATGAAAAGGATTCCCTTGCAATTCTCGGCAAAGTTGGAGAAATCGAGGGATTATTACTGGATATTGCAATTTAGCAAAAGAAGCGGAGGTGGCATATATGGGAGGATTTCAGGATATTATAGGACATGCCAATGTGGTTGGTTTTTTAAAAAAATCTATTGAAATGGGAAAAGTATCGCATGCCTATATCATAAACGGACCGGAGGGGGCCGGAAAGCTGAGGATTGCGAAGGCTTTTGCGGCAGCGCTCCAATGCCAGGAGGAAGGGACGGACGCCTGCCTGGAATGTCATTCCTGCAAACAGGCATTGTCTGAGAACCATCCGGATATTATCCGGCTTGTCCGGGATAAACTGAGCACAATCGGAGTCAACGAAATTCGTGAACAGATTAACAATGATGTTCATGTAAGGCCTTACAGTGGAAAATATAAGATTTATATTATTGAGGATGCGCATCTGATGACAATGCAGGCGCAGAACGCCCTGTTAAAAACAATTGAAGAGCCTGCTGATTACGCGGTTTTCCTATTGCTTACAGCGAATAAAGAGGCGCTGCTTCCAACCATT
>CANOFI010000041.1 GCA_947565255.1 uncultured Lachnospiraceae bacterium | reverse complement strand
TTGCACCAAAGGAATAGTGAAGACCTAAGAACCAAATAAATAGTGCTAAGAATCAAAAAGAAAAACAAAAAGCCCCAAAAGGTTCTGGACGGAACCATATATAAAAGATAATTCCATTGTACAATTAAAAGAATGGTTGAATATATTTTTCCGATTTTCAGTTTTCCATCTTTCAGATATCCGTCCGCATCAAAGGCTGTTTTTACAATGAGGATGGCAACCGCCAAAAAAGTGGCGTCCATAATTCCCAGCAGAATGGTTGCAGGCCATGGAATGTCCGGGTAAAGCCCCAGCATTTTTTCTGCATTAAAAGTGATGGTAGCCATCAGGCTTGCACATGCCAGAATAATTAATCCCCATTTGTATACGGTTGATAAATATACATCCAGCGCTGTTTTTTTCTTATTCATCATGTTACCTCCTAAAAAATGAATAAAATAAATTGTTTTTGTGAACATCGGTTGAGTACTCCGGTGAGCTTTCGAAAACAAGCACCATTCTCAGAAAAGGTTCAAAATGATTATGCATATCCCCCGCATATAGTATGTTTATTTTACTATTTTCCTGTTCTTTTGTCAATTTCTTGTTTAATATTTGTGACTTGTTTTGTTATTATCCGACTTACAGCTAATTCTTTGCTGACTGGATGATTTTTGCTATGTTTTTTTGAGCACAGTACAGAGAAATGCAGCAGGCATATAGACAGTATTAACTAAAAAAATGCTAAATAAATTTCTAAAACATATAAAATTTTTACTAATTTACCTAAAAATTTTACTAAAAAAGACTCTCTTTATTTGGTATACTAGATACACACAATAGGTTGGATAATAAAAAAAACAGGAGGATATGAACAATGGCATTAATTGAAGAGATATCAGAATTTTTACAGAAGGGTCGTGCAAAAAATGTTAAGACGCTTGTACAGCAGGCATTGGATGAAGGAATGAATCCAAAGGAGATTTTGAATGAGGGTCTGCTGTCCGGTATGATGATTATCGGCGAAAAATTCAAAAACAATGAAGTGTTTGTTCCGGAGGTACTGGTTGCAGCCCGTGCTATGAATGCAGGTCTTACTATTTTGGAGCCGAAGCTGGTAGAGATTGGGAATGAGCCGGTGGGAGTTGCGGTTATTGGTACAGTGAAGGGCGATTTGCATGATATTGGCAAGAATCTGGTTGCCATGATGTTAAAGGGCGCCGGATTTGAGGTACATGATATTGGGATCGATGCGGAAGCGGACGCATTTATTGACAAGGCGGAGGAAGTAGGAGCGGATGTAATCTGCATGTCCGCACTTCTGACTACGACAATGCCGAATATGCAGGTTGTGATTGATGCGCTGAAGGAAAAAGGACTACGTGACAAGTACATTGTTATGGTTGGCGGCGCACCGGTGAACGAGAGTTTTTCACAGCAGATTGGTGCAGATTATTATACGCCGGATGCGGCAACTGCAGCAGAGGTTGCAAAGAAGGCTGTTTTAGAGCGAAAAGCGTAAGAAGTATTGGGAATGATGGAAAACGATCTTGTAGAATAAAACAGGGTTGACGATAACATTTTAATTTTAAGAGTGAAGTAGAAAATTACACTGGAAGACATCTTTAAAGATTACGACGGGGATGATGTAGCTGAGGAATTTGAAGGGGATTCTCCTGTTGAAAAGGATGAGAAGTGTCCGGATGTAATATAGTCATAAAAATAGAAAGCATTTGGAGAATATAAATCCAGATGCTTTTTTTATTCCGCCTCTGGTGCACGTTTTATACTTTCTGTGTGGCTTTGAAAAGAACTGCATGTTTTCAACGGAATGCGAAAAAACAATTGCATGGTTTTTACCGGCGTGTTAAAATCTTAATATATGAAACAGCCTGGCGGCATTAGTATGGACCGGACGGCGGTAAAAACATCGTTTTTTGGCTTGAATTTGTGAAAATATAAGACGGAGAGGAACGGAAAAGATGAGACATATGGAAGAAGGGCTTTATAAAATAGAGGCCGGAGGCGGCCGGACAATATTAGAAACACTGATTGCAGACGGACATTCTTATAGCTTTCCGTGCGGCGGAAGGGGAAGCTGCGGAAAATGCAAAGTTTGTGTTGTGGACGGCGACGTGCCGCCGGTAAAGGCAGAGGAAGCATTTTTTTCAAAAGAACAGATAGCGTCAGGATACCGGCTGGCATGTCGGGCAGTTCCCCTGACAGACTGTACCGTCAGGCTTTGCGGGTGGGAGGAGACGGAGAAGTGCGAAGCGGAAATTCTCGCGAAGACAAGTAAGATACAGACCGGTAAAAGTGCCGGAGATGGGAACGATTACATAGCAATCGACATTGGAACGACGACGATAGCTGTCAGTCTTGTGGATGGGGCTTCGGGGAATCCCGTTGAGGTATATACGGCAATGAACCGCCAGAGAAGCTTTGGCGGGGATGTCATAACAAGGATTGCGGCTTCCTGTGAGGGAAAGGGCGAACAGCTGCAGCGCCTTATCCGGGAAGATTTGTTAAACGGAATCCGGGAAATATTTACCCGATCCGGCAGAAGTGCGGCGAAGATTGCCATAGCGGGAAATACGACGATGGGGCATCTTTTGATGGGGCTTTCCTGTGAAACGCTCGGTACTGTGCCGTTTACCCCGGTGGATATTTCTATGCGCACACTGGGGTTTGGGGAAGTATTCGGAGTAAATGCCTATGATATTCCGGTGCTGCTTTTGCCAGGAATTTCCACCTATGTGGGGGCTGACATTACGGCGGGCATGCTCTCCTGCGGGTTTGCCGAAACAGAAGAAATTTCGCTTCTGATTGACCTGGGAACCAATGGAGAGATGGCAGTCGGCAACAGGGACAGGATACTGGTAACGTCTGCGGCAGCAGGACCGGCGTTTGAAGGCGGAAATATTTCCTGCGGCATGGCCAGCGTAGCCGGTGCGGTCTGTAATGTGTCAATTGAAGAAACAAACGTGAAAATTACAACAATTGCGGACAAATTGCCGGCGGGTATTTGCGGAACCGGTGCAATTGCGGTATTATCCGAGCTTTTGAGGCTGGAGTATGTGGACGAGACAGGTCTTTTGGATGAGGAATATTTTGACGATGGATTTTTGCTGTGCCAGTCGGCTGATGGTACACCTATTACGTTTACACAGAAGGATGTGCGGCAGATGCAGCTGGCAAAGGCTGCGATACGGGCCGGATTGGAAACACTGCTTCACCGGTATGGTGTGGACTATGACGGTGTGGACCATGTGTATCTTGCCGGCGGATTTGGATATAAGCTGAATTTAGAACAGGCGGCGGGCATTGGTCTTCTGCCGGAGGAATTAAAAGGAAAAGTGCAGGCTGTCGGAAACAGCTCCCTAAGCGGCGCGAGGGATGCACTGCTTAAGGAGGACGCAGAAAAACAGCTGCAATTGCTCTGCCGGGTATCCGATGAGGTCAATTTGTCGATGGATAAGGAGTTTCAGGAGCTTTATGTGGAGTATATGATGTTTGAATAGGCAGTTTTCAAATATGCTTAGTATAACCTGGTTAATTCGAAACCGTTATAGTAGGAATGAGACAAAAAAAGAGAGCATACGTTAGAAAAAAGGTTCGTTTTTTGCGCATAAGGATTTACTGGGAATTGGAGGCAAAGAATGAAAAAATATTGTGTTCTGCTTATTTGTATCAACGTATTATGTGCACTTGTATTGACATTTCAGGCATACGCCGGCACGGGAATCTGGGATACGGCGTCAGGCGGGACGCTTCCCCCGTCGGATTCCGAATATGAAGAGGGAGGAAGCAGCCAGGATGAGGTGTATCTGCCGGATGAAAATGAAAAACGAAGGGTGGCAATTACGTTTGATGACGGCCCGAACGCATCCTGGACGCCGAAGCTATTGGAGGGCTTAAAGGATCGCGGCGTGAAAGCCAGTTTTTTTGTGATTGGAGAAAAGGCGCAGGCCAATCCGAATATTATTAAACAGATGTATGAGGAGGGGCATATTATAGGAAATCACACATACAGCCATGTTCAGCTGACAAGGCTGTCAAAGGAGGCCGTAAACGAGGAAATTACAAAGACAAGCAAGGTGATACAGGAAATTACAGGCCAGGACCCTCTGTATGTCCGTCCGCCGTTTGGTTCATGGGATGAAGAATATGAAAATAGCATACCGATGATTCCGGTTATGTGGACCGTCGATACGCTTGACTGGAAGTCAAAAAATGTCGATTCGATTGTAAATAGGGCACTGAAGGGAACAAAGGACAATTCCATTATCCTGCTTCACGATAACTACGGTACGTCTGTGGAGGGAGCGTTCCGTATCATTGACGAATTGCAGAAAAAGGGATATGAGTTTGTGACTGTTGAGGAGCTGCTGCTGGAATAAGGGCAGTTTCGGGATAATGGTAAATGGTATGAACTGGCTGTCAGGAGGGAATATTACCCGAAGGGTGTATTTTAGCATAACGAAAATTTAGGCCTGCACAAAGCAGAGCATGGAATACGAAAGTGAGAAAAACGATGGATTTATTTTCTTATATGAGTGAAAAAAATAAGGAGAAGGAATCTCCGCTTGCGGCGAGGATGCGTCCGGCAACGCTTGAGGAGGTTGTGGGGCAGCAGCATATTATTGGAAAGGATAAGCTTTTATACCGTGCGATTATGGCGGACAAAGTGCAGTCTGTTCTGTTTTACGGACCGCCGGGCACCGGAAAGACAACACTTGCCAAAGTCATTGCAAACACAACGAGTGCGGCATTTATGCAGATCAATGCGACAAGCGCCGGTAAGAAGGATATGGAAGAGGTCGTTGCAAAGGCGAAGGAAAACAGCGGTATGTACGGACAGAAGACCATTTTGTTTGTAGACGAGATTCACCGGTTTCACAAGGGACAGCAGGACTATCTGCTTCCGTACGTGGAGGACGGTACGCTGATTTTAATTGGCGCGACAACCGAAAATCCTTATTTTGAAGTAAACGGGGCATTATTGAGCCGCTCCATTATTTTTGAATTAAAATCATTGTCGAAGGAGGATATCAAAACGCTGATTCACCGCGCCGTGTATGATGAAGTCAAGGGACTGGGTGCTTACGGCGGAGAAATAGATGAAGATGCGGAGGAATTTCTGGCAGATACCGCCGGCGGCGATGCGAGGGCGGCACTGAATGCTGTCGAAATCGGTATTCTGACCACACCGAAAGACGAGAATGGAAAAATCCGGATTACGCTGGAGGTTGCACAGGAATGCATCCAGAAGCGTGCGGTGCGCTACGACAAAAACGGAGATAA
Organism: uncultured Lachnospiraceae bacterium; assembly: GCA_947565255.1. Lineage (GTDB taxonomy): Bacteria > Bacillota > Clostridia > Lachnospirales > Lachnospiraceae > JAAVZI01. The sequence goes on along the minus strand of CANOFI010000041.1, from coordinate 7,200 downwards.
CCATTATGATACGATTTCTGCATTTATTAAAAGCATGCGGGGCTCAGACCCGGACGCGGCGGTCTATTATCTGGCAAAAATGCTTTATGCGGGAGAACAGGTTACGTTTATCGCAAGAAGAATTATGATTTGTGCGTCGGAGGATGTGGGCAATGCAGACCCGCAGGCGATTCAGGTGGCGGTTGCGGCGTCGCAGGCTGTGGAGCGGGTTGGTATGCCGGAGGCGCAGCTTATTTTGTCGCAGGCGGCCATTTATGTGGCAACGGCGCCAAAGAGCAATGCCTCCTGTAATGCAGTTTTTGAGGCGATGGAGGCGGTAAAATCCACGCACATAGAGACGGTCCCGAATCATTTGAAGGATTCCCACTATAAAGGGGCGGCGAAGCTGGGACACGGACAGGGCTATCAGTATGCCCACGATTACCTGAATCATTATGTAAACCAACAATATCTGCCTGATGAGTTAGTTGGAACTACCTTTTACCGGCCGACACAGAACGGGTATGAGAAGCAGATTGACGCGCATATGAAATATTTAAAGGAGGGGACAGAAACATAAGAAGCGGCAACAGGTCAGGTTTTGTCGGGAGCATTTGTTTTTAACAGTTCAGAAGCCAGATGCGTATACAGTTCCATATAATTATTCTCCCAGTTAAAGCATATTTGTTCTGCAATCTCCTGACTGGGCGCGGACAGAGTCATGTCGAAAATAGAACTGGATTTTTCAATAATCCGGAGCTGTACGGCATAATCCCCATTTTTCACTTTTGTATAGCCGGCGATGACAGAGGCTTTTTTACGGAACTCGATTTTATGTTCTTTCAGGTAAGCGGCAATGTTTGCAATAAAAGAGTCCGGAATCAGATGGTGATAATATTCCAGTGTCTGTTTTCCCTCACCGGTTATCTGATAGCGGGTGGTGTGATGAATGGTTTCGGCCGCAATCAGCCCGCCTGCAGACAGCTCGGTACAGGTCTGCTGTACTTCGAAATAAGTCGCATAACGGTACTGGACCAGGCATTCAATGATGTGGCTGCCGGTCAGCGGAACATTTACTTCATTCAGCATGTATAAAATCATGAGTTTGCACAGCGGCAGAGCCTTGCTCATGGAATACCCCCTTCCCCTGCCAGGTGTCCTGGCGTTTCAATTCTCGATTAATTCCATTTAATACCGTCATTTTGGCAGTGCTCCATTTTGGTTCAATTAACAAATCTCTCGGACCGTCTCCGGTCAGTCGGTGAATGACAATATCCGGCGGAATGCGTTCTAACAGTTCAACAATCAGCTGTGTATATTCCTCCTGCGTATAAATGGGAAATGGTTCTTTCTCATAGACGGCGGCTAAGTCGGTGCCTTTTAAAACATGCAGCAGCTGCAGCTTTAGTCCGAAAATGGACTTTTTGCAGACATAGTCAACCGTTTCAAAAATGTGCTGTTTTGTTTCACCGGGCAGCCCTAAAATGGTGTGAACAATAACCGGAATGCCGGCTGCCTGCAGATTTGCGACTGCCTGATCAAAGACGCAGAGAGGATATCCCCTTCGGATAAACCGGGCGGTCTGTTCATGGATGGTTTGAAGTCCCAGCTCCACCCAGACGGTTTTTATCTTCTGCACCTCACAAAGCACCTTAAGCACCTGTTCGTCCAGGCAGTCCGGGCGGGTTGCGATGGACACAATGGCAATGTCGGGGTGAGCCGCGGCTTCTAAAAAGATGCTCCGCAAATAGTCCGGCGGAGCATAGGTATTTGTAAATGCCTGAAAATAGGCGATATAACTGGCACTTGCGGCAATGCGCCTGCTCTGGTGCTTTCCCTTCTCAATCTGCTGTGTAATGCTGAGGGTGCGGTTCATTGCAAAATCGCCGGAGCCCTGCGCACTGCAGAAAATACAGCCCCTTGTGTCCAGTGTACCGTCGCGGTTCGGACAGGTCATTCCCCCGTCAAGCGCAATTTTGTATATTTTTTTCCCATAGGCGGTCTTCAGACAGGCATCCAAAGAATGGTACCGTCGTTCCATCCACAGCATTCGGACACTTCCTTATGAAATGTGTGATTTTACCGCTTCGCTGACGGCATCTACAACCCTTGCGTCAAAGGCGTAGGGCATAATGTTGTCCTCGTTTAATTCATTGTCAGGAACAAGACCTGCGATGGCAAGGGCTGCGGCCAGTTTCATATCCTCTGTAATCTGCTTTGCGCGTCCCTCCAGCGCTCCTTTGAAAATGCCGGGAAAGGCGACGACGTTGTTGACCTGATTTGGAAAATCGCTTCTTCCCGTGCCTACAATTCTTGCGCCTGCAGCTTTTGCGACATCCGGCATAATTTCCGGTACCGGGTTGGACATGGCAAAAATGATGGCGTCTTTGTTCATGGTTTTTACCATGTCGGCGGTCATAATATTCGGAGCGGAGACACCGACAAAAATGTCAGCGCCGACTAAGGCATCTGCAAGGGAGCCTTCTTTGCATGCTAAGTTTGTCACTTCGGCAATTTCTTTTTTAATCCAGTTTAAGTCCGGTGTATTTTTGGAAATCATGCCTTTCCGGTCACATAACGTCAGGTGTTGAAAACCGTAGGATAGCAACAGCTTTGTAATGGCGATTCCCGCTGCACCGGCGCCGCTGACGACGATGTTACATTCTTCTTTCACTTTGCCGGTGACCTTTAATGCATTGATAATTCCGGCGAGCACGACGATGGCAGTTCCGTGCTGGTCATCGTGAAATACGGGAATGTTTAACATTTCTTTCAGGCGTGTTTCGATTTCGAAACATCTCGGAGCGGAAATATCCTCTAAATTAATGCCCCCGAATGCCGGAGCGATGGCGGCTACGGTTTTAATAATCTCTTCGGTATCCTGTGTATCAAGACAAATGGGAAATGCATTGACTCCCCCAAATTCTTTAAATAAAACAGCTTTTCCTTCCATGACAGGCATAGCGGCTAATGGTCCGATATTGCCGAGTCCTAAAACTGCGCTTCCGTCGGATACAACGGCGACAGTATTGGCTTTCAGGGTGTAGGTATAGGCCAGGTCGGGATTTTCAGCAATTTTTTTGCAGGGCTCTGCAACGCCCGGCGTATAGGCAAGCGCCATATCTTCGCTTGTATTGATGGGCGCTTTTGCAGTGGTGTCTAATTTTCCATTCCATTCTTTGTGTAACTGTAGTGCTTTTTCGTTCGTTGTCATACTTTCTCCTTTCATGGCGTACTTTACACGCCGACATAGCAGATTTGGAGATTTGGTTCCAAATGTTCTTCTGTTTTTTAGATTTGTCTGTAATCGAATTAATGATATCATGTCGCTGGGAGGAATTCAATAAAGAATTTATTAATATTGATGACGGAGTGTTTGTCGAATATAAATCAGAAGTTAGAGTAGACTTTGTATTCAGGCTGTGATATAATGAGTATGAATGGGAGTTATGCAGGTATCAGCAATTCACTAATATAACAATTATGACTGGGAGGTGAGAGTATGGCATTGACAAATGAAGATTTAAAAGTAATGAAAGAATTAATTGAAACATCAATTGAAACATCATTAGATCCGATAAAGCGTGATATCAGAAATATAGAACTTACGCTTGAAAATGAGATAAACCCAAATATTAGAATGATTGCGGAAGGGCATCTTGATTTGAACCGTAAACTTGATGAAGCTTTAAAAATTGAGAATGAAAAAGAAATGCTTTTTATTCGTGTCAATCATCTTGAAAATGAATTTCGCAAGATGAAAGAGCGGCCTGAAGATATCGCTTAATTATTCATGTGAAGCATAGGCATTCGGATGTGTACTTTGGGTATACCCACAGGGCATCCCATAATGCATGCGCTGACGCGCTGTAAAAACAGGGTATACTAATCCGGGCATCCCATATAATAGAACGTCTGTGTGTTGTAGAATTAAGGTATAGCATAGTTCTAACTGTTATGCATTCAATTATATATCGACACATTTTATACAGAAAAAAGGTATATCTGTTCATAAACAGTTTCATAATGATATCAGGTATATACGATTAAAATAGTTCCTTCCACCTGATAGACAAATCTGTGTTCATCGGTTATTCTCCGACTCTAATTTCCTGATTCTGTCTGCTAAATAGATTCTTTCAGCCATTCATAATTTGCCCCGCTTTTTCTTATATGAAAATTTCCCATAAGATTATCGTATTGTTCGTGTGACATAAGTACTGCATTTTCGTCATTCTACCTTGAAATTATAGCGATATCAGAATCCTGTACGACACGGTTGTGCACTTTCTTAAAATTATTTTTTACTTCCTGAACGGTGAGCAGAAAAGGCCGGATTTGTCTCTTGACTTTTCCAGATTCTGCCTTTATAATAAATATAAATGTAAGTGCTTACATTTTGATGGATACCGTATATTTAGGAAGATAGGGTCCGAATGAACATGAGGTGATTGTGCTTGAATATTTATGATATCTCTGAGAAGGCCGGTGTTTCCATTGCCACAGTATCCCGCGTCATCAATGGCAGTGAGCATGTGAGTGAAAAAACAAGAGAAAAAGTGCGTGCTGTCATGAAAGAAAACGGGTATACGCCAAATGCCTTCGCAAGAGGTTTGATGCTGAATACAATGCATTCTATCGGCATTATGTGTTCAGACTGTTCCGATGCGTATCTTGCCAATGCCGTGTTTTATCTGGAGCGGGAGCTGAGAACCTGTGGTTACGATTCCATTCTCTGCTGTACCGGATATGAGCTGGAGAATAAGCAGCAATATATGAAGCTTCTCACAAAGAAAAAAGTGGACGCCCTGATTTTGGCCGGCTCCAGTTTTCTGGATATGAAACCGAAAAACAATGAGTATATTGCCAGGGCTGCAAAGCAGATGCCGGTGATGCTGATGAACAGCTCGTTAAGGAAGCCGGGCATATACAGTGTCGTCTGTGACGACAGCAGTGCTGTGGAAGAAGCGGTGAGCCGACTGATTGGGGAGGGGAGGAGGCGCATTTTATTTTTGTACCGCGCAAAAAGCTTCAGCGCGGCTGCAAAACAGAATGGCTATAAAAATGCGCTGGAAAGACATGATATACCCGTAGATATGTCATTAATCCGCCAGTGTCCGAACACAAAACATTTGTATAAGGTGGAGGCTTTTTTGGAAGAATTGAGAGAAGAGGGCGTTTTGTTTGATGCCGTGCTTGCTTCGGAGGATTTTTGGGCAATTGGCGCAGTCAAATATGCAAAGGCGCATGATTTCCGGATACCGGAGGATATCAGCGTTGTCGGATATAATAATTCCCAGCTGGCCCAGTGCTGTGACCCGGAGCTGACAACCATTGATAACAAGGTGGAGGAAATGAGCATCCTGACCGTCCAGACGCTTATGAAGGTGCTGGAAGGAGAGAAGGTAGCCAGGACGACGACAGTCCGGCCTGAATTGGTTGTGCGTGAGACCGCCTTTTATGAGAAATAGACCATTTTGTTCTGTGGTTTGAAAAGTTATTTTTGCCTGAAACAGAAAGGGGTATTGTTTCCGTAATCTTATATAATAAAATTTAAAAATTTGAACAAATCAAAAAAAGATTTACAAATGCAGTTATCAATCAAATCATATAATAAAAGGAGGAGTTTACTATGAAACCATTTATGGATAAGGATTTTTTGCTTTCCACACCGACAGCGCAGAAGCTGTTTCACGATTATGCGGAAAAGATGCCGGTACTCGATTACCACTGCCACATTAATCCGCAGGAAATTGCCGAGGACAGACAGTTTGAGAATATTACGCAGGTCTGGCTGGGCGGGGACCATTACAAATGGCGCCAGATGCGCTCGAACGGCATTGAGGAAAAGTACATTACCGGGGATGCGCCCGACAGGGAAAAGTTTCAGAAATGGGCTGAAACACTGGAGAAGGCAATCGGCAATCCGCTCTATCACTGGAGCCATCTGGAGCTGCAGAGATATTTTGGCTATACTGGCGTGTTAAACGGCGAGACGGCTGAGGAAGTATGGAATTTGTGCAATGCAAAGCTGCAGGACAAATCCATGAGTGTCCGCAACATTATCAAACAGTCCAATGTAACCTTAATCTGTACGACGGATGACCCGGTTGACGACCTGAAATGGCATAAGATGATTGCGGAGGATGACAGCTTTGATGTCCAGGTGCTTCCGGCATGGAGACCGGACAAGGCGATGAACATTGAAAAGCCGGAATATCTGGATTATTTAAAGACACTTGGCGATGTCAGCGGTGTGGAGATTAAGACGTTTGCCGACTTAAAGGAAGCGCTAAAGAAGCGTATGGCTTTCTTTGATTCCATGGGCTGCCGCGCGTCCGACCATGCACTGGAGTATGTGATGTATAAACCTGCTGCAGATGAGGAGATTGAGGGCATTTTTGCCAAAAGGATGAAGGGAGAGGCGCTTACGGAACTGGAGGGTCTGCAGTTTCGGACAGCTTACATGACTTTTGTGGGCAGAGAGTACAACAAACTTGGCTGGGCAATGCAGCTGCATTATGGAACAAAGCGTGACAACAATGTGCTGCGCTTTGGCCAGTTGGGACCGGACACCGGATATGACTGTATCAATACGTACAGTTCTTCCGCTGAAATGGCGGCTTTTCTGAATGCACTGAATGCGACGGATGAGCTTCCGAAGACGATTATTTATTCCCTGAATCCGGTTGACAACGCTGCAATTGGAACGGTTCTCGGCTGCTTCCAGGATTCCACGGCCGTAGGGAAAATCCAGCAGGGTTCCGCATGGTGGTTCAATGACCATAAAGTTGGCATGACAGAGCAGATGACTTCTCTGGCGAATTTGGGACTGCTCGGAAACTTTATCGGAATGCTGACGGATTCCCGCAGTTTCCTGTCGTATACGAGACATGAGTATTTCAGGAGGATTTTGTGCGAATTGTTCGGAAGCTGGGTAGAGAACGGCGAATATCCGGCAGATATGAAGGTACTTGGAAATATGGTGGAGGGTATCTCCTATAACAATGCGGTGCGCTATTTTGGTTTTAAGCTGTAGAATGTGCAGGGAAGTGAAAGGTTTATTCAGGATACCAGGATCAAAACCAGATGGTCAGATATATTCTGACAAAGCATAAGCGGTTTGTTTTTTTCACCGTATATGTTCTAATAGAGAAGAAGGACTGTTGCAGAAGCGTCAGGGGGACGTTTTGTGGCAGTTCTTTTTTATATGAGATAAAA
>CANOFI010000040.1 GCA_947565255.1 uncultured Lachnospiraceae bacterium | reverse complement strand
TGACAAAGTTTTAGCTTTTGCTATATGTATATCTTTTATAATCGCTTTTAGTTTCAGCACCCAGTCGGTATGTGTAAAGGTGCCGTTCGGACATTTGAATGTCATAATCTCCTCTGTCATTGCAACTCTGCCGATGTAGCTTTCCGTTCCGCTTACCGGGTCAAACCACCATGCATCCACAGCCTCGCCTGCAAGCGGATGCGGCACAAGTGCAATGTCCCTTCCGCTATAATCATAAAATAATGCATAGTCTTCCCCTGCAAATGCCAGGATGCGGGCATATTTTTGTCCCTGCTTATAAGCCAGTAAATGCTGCGCCGCCATTCCCTTTTCATAGGGAATGGAATTCATCAGCTGCACCAGTTTGCTCATATTGTCACAGGCAGGCGCATGTATGGCATCCTTCCAGTGAATGGTGCATCCGTATGCCCCCGGTTCTGTCCCATCGCCTGAATAAAACTGCATTATGGAATTGTGGCCGTATGTAAACCCTGCGGCACCTGCAAGAACAGACCAGTATGCAAAACGGCGCACGTCATAATCCTGCCATAAAGGCTGTGACGGGTCATGCAGTCCGTGCGGAATGTGCTCATAAGACGGCTCCCCGTCCAGAACAGGCTTGATGTTGCCTGTGTTATGTACCCGCTCAATGTATCGGAAGGTGTCTTCCCCATAATAATATCCCATCGTCATGCTGTCATCCCATTTTTTCAGGCTCTTCTGGTCATAACGGCGGTGGCCGGACTGAAACATATAAAAATCAATCCACTCGGAATCCGGAAAATAATCGCTCGTAACGGTTCTGCCAAACGGATGGAAGGTCACCAGCTTCTCAGGATTTTCTTTCTTTAATTTCCGTCCCATTTTCGACCAGAATTCAAATCCGTCGCTTCCCTTGCAATCTCCTCCGGTAATCCAGATTATATTTTTGGCGCTGCCATAGCGGTCTGTCAAAAACTGAATATACGTTTCCACATTCTCTTCATTTAAACGCCCTGCCTTAAACTGTCCGCTCCAGATTGGCAGAAGACCGAGATATAACCCATATTCCTCCGCCTTTTTTACCGTATCATCTACCAGTTCCCAAAATCCGCCGGATTCTGTATTCGGCTTTGTAAAGTCTTCATCCAAAAATGCATATTTCCCATCAACGGTTTTCACAGGCCACTGGTGGGCAATCGTAATCTGAATTACATTGAATCCTTTTTCAGCCCGATTGCGAAGATACGCGTCAATCTCTTCCCTTGTAAGAGAGCAGAACAAAAGCCATGCCGTATCCCCAAGCCAGAAAAACGGTTTGTCCCCATGCTGAAAAAATTGTTTATTATCAGATACTTTTAAAACCCCATCGTCCCATGGTTTTGTAAACATTATCCTATTCCTCCTGCCATTCTTCCTAAATTAATGACACCCATGCTCTCCACACTGGTGTTCCCCGCCGTGTTCATGGTCATGATGATCACAATGCACATCCGGATTAAAATCCAGATTTCCTGCCATAAACGCATTCACTGCCTCATCTGCCTGACCGGATACGCCGCCATACAGCTTAATTCCGGCATTTGCCAGAGCCGACTGGGCTCCCGCGCCAATCCCGCCACAGATCAATACATCCACCTTATTATCTGTCAGAAAACCCGCCAGTGCGCCATGGCCGTTTCCCATTGTAGGGATAACCTTTGAACCTACAATCGCATTGTCTTGCACATCATATACCTTAAATTCCTCCGTATGTCCAAAATGCTGAAATACCATTCCATTTTCATAAGTGACTGCTACTCTCATTTTTCTGCTCCTTTCATCGTCTCTAAATTTCATTTTATCACATCAGAGAGGTTTGTCAAGAAGACCTTTTCCCCTACCGCCTGGCCATCTTCCTCAAAATTGCTTTTCTTTATATACTTTTACTGTTCTGTATTATTCCGCCGTTTTCTCAAAATGCTGGTAATCTTTGGAGTGTTCCCATTCCCCGCCCCAGGAAAACCCATATTTTGCAAAAATCTGATAGCAGGCGTCCCCCTGCCTGATAAAATATGGATGGCCGGCTGTGCGGTCCGCATACCCGGCAGCATTCTCCGGCAAAACCTGCACCGCACCGTTTTTTGTCCGGACATAAGGATTGTAAAGCGGATTAATATCAATCGCAAACCCCTGCGCATGATTCGACAGTTTTCTGGAGCCGTCTATCGTCCGGAAATTAAACGCCGATGTATTGTTATCGGCCATGGAACGGTTGTCATCGGCGCCATATTCATCCACCAGACGGATTTTTTCGATTGGATAACAACTCTCATACAGCTCCCGGAACACATTTGCAGCATCGTCGGCAATGCCTGCATTTACAATCAGCTCGCCCTCCTGAATTTCTCCATTGAAATCATAATGCAGAACTTTGATATACCGGAGTTCCTCCCTTGGGACGGTACAGTTTTTCTTATAGGAAAGTCCGCTTATTCTTGCAAAAATATCCTCCGTTATCGCAGTCGGAAAAAAATATGACACTGGCTCCGCCATCACAATCTCCTGTTCATCTATGCCGGCTGGTTCTGTTTCCTGCGGCGTCAGAGTCTTTGTTCCCTCCGATTTTGCAGGTTCTGTTTCTTCAACCGCCAGACCGTTTTCCGTTATCGCAGCAACCTCTGTGGCAATTCCCATCATACCAGCAGACCCTATGGTGTTCCACTGAACCGCTGCGGCACCAATATGTTCCTTTTCCTGGTTCATGACCGTCATCGTTTGCGCTTTTTTGTAATCTGACCGGGTATCTGAATTGTTCTTTTGATTTTCCCATATCATACCTGCTCCCCCTGCTGTACATACTGCTATTACCGCTATACCTATTATTGCTTTCGCTTTTTTATGCATATGTTTCCCCTAACCATCAAATTCTGTATTGTCATCCGCTATATTTTGTTCTCCCGCCGTATCCGCATCGTACCCCTTTAATACAGCAAACGACGCAAACTGCGCCGCCCGGTCTGTCCTTGCCATCCGCGGATGCACCGCGGACGAGGGATGCGGCAGGTCCATTATATCATCGTACATATGTTCTTTTTCATGCTCATCTTCCTCTTCATATCCATTTTTTTCTTCACGTTCATGATTCTTTTCCTCTGTATATCCCTTTTCCCTTATCTCTCTCTTCCTTTTCGTATTCGCTATCCGTTTTTTTTCCATGTCAATTTCCTTCACGCCTTATGCCCGCCAATCTGGTTATTCCTTTTCATGCCCGTTGCCCCTTCTTCCAGATTAAGACCCCTGATTACTGCATTTTTTCCATATTTTTTCTTAATGCCAATCACTGCCTCCTGCATTTTCCTTTCCCGCTCCAGAACGCTCTTCTCCTCCTGCTGCTCTTTTTTTCTGGCCTCATAATCCGTAAACAGCTCCATCTGCTCATAACAGTCCTTTTCCTGCGCCGTCTGTTCCCCTGTAACGCGGCAGGCAGCAATCGTAATCTTTCTGATTAAGAGAGTTTTATCGGTAATGCGCTCGTACAATTCCATAACCGCATCCGTAATCCGCTTTGTCGAAGAGGTCCGTCTGTCAAGATTCATCGTGCCATGCGCATGCTTTGGGATTTTTCGGCCGTAGCGGTCCGTCACAATCTCACCTCTGTAAGACCTCAGAATATCAGGGTCTTTTAAATTTTCCCTGTCGTATCCGATCGTCAGCACAATTTGGTCCGTTACCAGCCGTTTATCAACCAGTTCTAACACCAGTACATCAGTCATTTCACAGACAATCAGTCTTGCTTTGTTATAATCATAGGGACACTGCAGCACCTGGCCTGAGCTGATGCTGTTATTTTCCGGCCTGTATGCCTTGATGTCCGCAATCGTACACGGTTCCCATCCCCATGCATGGTCTATCAGAAGCTCCGCATTCACGCCAAATAAACGGTAGAGAAGCTCTTCATTATAAAATTCATTGCCTTTTCCCAGCGAACATCTTGCCACATCTCCCATCGTGTATATTCCGTTCTCTTCCAGCTTTTTTGCATATCCCTTTCCGACACGCCAGAAATCCGTCAGCGGACGATGGCTCCACAACATTTTCCGATAAGACATTTCATCCAGTTCGGCAATGCGGACGCCATTTTTATCTGCCGGCATATGTTTTGCCACAATGTCCATCGCAACCTTGCACAGATACAGATTGGTACCGATTCCGCATGTCGCCGTAATCCCTGTCTCATCATACACCTCCTGCATGATTTTTGCAACCAGCTGGCGCGGCGCCAGACCGTATGTTTTTAAATAAGCGCTGATATCTATGAATACCTCATCAATGGAATATACATGCATATCTTCCGGAGCAACATATCTTAAATAAATGTCGCGGATTCTGGTACTGTATTTCATGTAAAACGCCATTCTTGGGACAGCTGCAATATAGCCAACGGCCAGGTCCGGTGAACGTTCCAGTACGGCTTTGTCGCTCGAGGCGCCTGTAAATTTCCGCCCCGGTGCCTGGCGCAGTCTCTTTGCATTGACTTCCCTAAGCTTCTGAATGACCTCAAATAAGCGCGGTCTTCCGGGAATGCCATAGGACTTCAGTGATGGGGATACCGCAAGGCAAATCGTCTTTTCCGTCCGGCTTATATCTGCAACCACCAGATTGGTGTACATTGGGTCAAGCCCGCGCTCCACACATTCCACGGATGCATAAAATGATTTTAAATCGATGGCGGCATATATATGATTTTTCTGCTGCATATCATCCATCCTGATACTCCTTTCCTGCACGGCGGCGCAGTGTGCAGCTGTCCGACAGCTTTTATTTAGAACATGTGTTCGTGTTCTGTCTCTATTATATCATTTTTCCAAAAGGAGTCAAGCTGTATACGCATAATTAAAAATATAAAAATTTTGCATTTTCACAATACACAGATGACAAAACAAACGCAATGTGATATAATAAGTATCAGAATAACAAATAGCGATCATGAATCACACATTCATGATATAATGCATACAAAAAATACCAGGAGGGATTTGTATGGATCTTACTACAGTAGCTATCAACATGAGCCAAATCGACTTACAGACCAAAATTGGCGCTGCCCTTATGGAGAATGTAAAAGAACTTGCCCAACAGCAGGGAGAAGCCCTGACAGAAATGATAGAATCTATTCCTGCACCTGACGGAACTGGAACACATATTGACATTTCTTTATAACATAGTAAAAAAGTTTGTTGCAAAAAAACACCGGGATACTATATTGGGCTCAAGCCACAAAATATTGTGGTTTCACACTATATATTGTATCCCGGATTCTTTTTATGGCAACCCCTGCCATGACATCCAGCTGACAACCAGACAAAGCACGCAGAAAATATGACAGTCGCTAATGGAAGGTGCTACTGCCCCAGAGCGTGCCTGAAAACTCATTTCTAACTCTTTCCTGTAGCTTTAAAAAATCATGCATGCTTCTCTCTACTCTTCCGAATACGTGTCGATTGCATCCTGCAATATCTGCATCCATACGTCCTCATCAAGCCCCTCGCCATCCAGCTCACAGGAATCCACACCAGATGAAATAACATATTTATCGCCATGGTCCTCCCTGTCCAAACTATATCCGAAAACCGCTTACCCGCTCCATCAGGTTTTTGGCCTCCAGCTCCAGCTCCTTCGCATTTTTTGCCACCGTACTGCTGTCGTCGTTCACCGTCTTCGTATAGCCGTCCAGCTCATGCGCCGACTCCGTAATCTGCCCGGCTTCCAGAACCTGTCCCTGTGCAGCCTCCTGCATGGACGCTGCCACTGTCTGTGCTCTGCCGACCAGCTCTTCCATCTGCTTTACGGTATCATTGGCCTCACCGACTTTTTCAAACACCGTCTCAAATGTTTTTCTGTTTTCTACAATCAAATCTGCATTCGCCTTGACTTGTGACACGCTTTCTTCCATTTTTTCGATCGCCTGATTCATAGCATTCTTAATTTCCTCTGTCAGTTTAGAAATATCATCCGCTGCCGTACTGCTGCTGACCGCCAGCTTTCCAATCTGGTCCGCCACTACCGCAAAGCCTTTTCCTGCCTCTCCGGCACGGGCTGCCTCAATTGACGCATTTAAGGAAAGAAGATTCGTCTCATCGGCAACATTTACAATCATCTCCACCATACTGCCAATCTGCTCAATCGCTTCATCCGTCTGCATAATCTGATTCGAGAGGGAGGAAATGCTCTCCTCAATATGCTTCATGCCGCTGCTGACATGCTCTGCTGCCTTGCGTCCGTTTTCGGAAATATCCACTGTCTGCCGCATGATTTCGCCGGCAGATTTCCCCTCTGCGTCCGCTTCCTTAATGACTGCGGCCATTTGTCCCATCTGTTTTGCCAGCCGTTCGGTTCCTTCCGACAGTTCATTGACCATCGTGTCTAATATTTTCATTGCCTCCGCCTGGTTTCTTGAAGAATCTTTCAAAGAACCGGACACTCTGTCATTATCCTCCGACTGCTTTTCCAGCCATCTGGCAATCTGTATGATATCCGCAATCGTTTTTCGCATCTGTACCAGAAACTGCTGTGTATGAGCGCTCATTGCGGCAATCTCATCATTCCCCTTCGTTCCCTTCATCTCAATATTGGGCGTAAAATCCCCATCCGAAAGCTTTTGTATCACATCTGTCACACGTGCTACCGGCTTTACCACGCGATTCATAAGATGCAGCGTCACAACGATTAAAACAACTGCTGCCGCCACTGCAATCATCACCATAATCAGCTCAAGCCTGTGCAGTCCCGAAAGCACATCCTCCCTTGTGCGGTAGCTCACAAGAAGCCAGTCCGTGTCCGGAATTTCATTGATACAAACAAAATAGCTGCCCTTGTCCCCTTTCAGGGAAAGCAGGCCCTCTTTTCCTTCTGAAACGGCCTTTCCAATACCGGAATACAGTTTATCTATTCCATCCGAATCAAGCGTTGCAGCCATCATCTCTTCATCTGGATGCGCAATCACCGTCTGTGTCTCTTTTGTCACAAGAAAAGACCGACTGCCATCCTTGTCCACTCTCTCTACAAGCTCCGATGCATAATCCAGATAAACATCCGTAGCCAGCACACGCACCGCGTCCGGATAAGACATGCGCACGCTGGCGCTTACGCAGAAATTCCCCGTCATGGAATCGTAATACGGCTCTCCGAATGCAAACGTTTTATTATCCTTTCCGTCTGTATACCAGTCACGCTCCGTCAGTACCCAGTCCCCGTCCGGCACCCAGCCCGATGCGTCCAGATACGCGCCGGTATCATCTCCCATATACAGCCCTACCGGATACGCGCTGTTCTTGTCCACAGAAATTTTCATATATTCCAGTATCGCCGCATCATCCGCAAATCCGGCCTCTTCAATCGTATCCTTGTAAATCTTGAGTTCGCCCATAATCTGTTCTTTCCATGCATAAATATCTCCCGCATAAATCTTGGAATCCGCCATGAGCTTTTCCTCTGAAAGTTCGATAATTACCTCTCTTGACAGAGCAAAAAAAACAACAATAATGACAAGTACAATCGGTATAATCACTGCAATCAGTTTTGCCCTGACCCCTACAGACTTAATCTTCTTCTGTTTCTTCATCTGATTCATCTTCATCACAAATTCCTCTCTTTGTTATCGCATGCTTCACATTCTGTTTCATTCTTATCTGCTGCAATTGTAATATCAGCCAGTAAAAAACAGACATTCCATTTTACCGAAACACTCAATCCCTGTTTAATAGCTTCTCTAACGGCGCCTTTAAGCACTTTATAAACAGATTTACCACAATTCCGGTGAAAACTGCCGCAATCAGCGTCCCTTCCCTTGTTTCCACAATCGTAAAATTAAAGAAAATCAAAGAAAGAACAACTGCAAGAATCACACAGCCGATATCAAACCCAATCTTTACATTTCCAAAGTTCCGTTTTAAGGTATCAGAAAGCACCTTTACAAACGCCTCACCCGAATTCATAATGACATCCGCAATGACGGACAACGCAATTCCAAAGCCAAGCACCACCGTCCCAACGATGACTGTCAGCATCTTAAGCGCATAGGTATCCGTATCAAAAAATGAAGTCAGCCACACGCCAAAATCCGTGAACCAGCCGAACAAAAAGGATACCGGAACCTGCAGAAGCTGAATCCATGCAAAACGTTTTCGAAGCATCACAATCTGCCCCAGCAGCAGCACGCAGTTCCATATTATAATCCATGTTCCAAGCGAAAGCGACGTAAATTTCAGGCTGAGCACATTGGATACCGAAGAAATGGGCGATACGCCCAGCTCTCCCTTTTTTGCAATGGCAACCCCGAGCGCAGCAAAAAACAGACTGATAATAAATAACACATATCTTTTTGCAAGCTCTTTTCGCGTTCTTTCTTTTGACTGCAGTTCACCCATGTTTCATTCCTCCAGCTTTGTGCTGCGTTTCCCTTTATGCATTCTCCCTTTTTCTCCCGGACAATAGATTTGCCAGAATGATAAAAGCAACAGAAAATGCCAGAATCACGCCCATATTAACCAGCAGTGGTTTCACCGTTTCGAAGTTCCAGGTTTCGATTGTCTTTACAGTTTCATTATTTTGAATATACCAGTAGGACGGCAGAATATGCGCTGCTGCAAGCACCCCGTCCGGCAAATATTCCACAGGCACAAACGCTCCGCACAGAAAACAGCTCCCGAGCGCAATGACATTGATAATGCCGTTTAACGCCTCTTTATTTTGTATGAGATTCGCAAGCAAAAATGCAATCGTTACCGCACAAAACATGAACACAAAGGAATTTGCCATATAAGCAATCCCCTGCTTTGTCGCAAAAAATTCCGTCCCGCACAAAATAAATCCAATCACTGTATAAGCCGCCCATAAAAACACTGCAAACAGTGCGTTAGACAACAGAAGCAAACGGTTATGCGTCCTTCTTTTCATGCTGGAAATAAGAATTCTCCTTCGAATGACTTCTTTGTTAAAACTTGCCAGAACCATACAGATTGTAAAAATAGCCCCCGCCAGCAGGCCATAATTCATAAAGTTAAAGTAACGGGACAGCCGTCCTAACTTATCTGCATCCAGCTTTGAGGTCGTTTCCACTGCCGTCTCTTTTTTCAGGGTGGACTTCACCTGTTCAAGCAAAGCCGTCTCGTCCACACTGCCGTCCTCGGCACGGCAGATATCCACATAATTGCGCGTCGTTTTCATGTAACGCTCTAAAAGAAGCTGCGCATAATAGGACTGGTAATCCCCGGTGCTTTTAATCTCTATTTCCGGATTTTTCCCGGCTAACACGTCGGCGCGGTAATCCCTGGGAATATAGACAATATAATTGACATCGCGGTAAAACAGCGCATCGTTTCTCGCTTCTTCGCTGTCCTCCACCTTAATAAATTCCGTATTTTTTTTCAGATAAGAAATCAGCTCTTTTGTGATACCTTTTTCCTCATCGTGATTAATGACTAAAACATCCGGCCTGCTGGCAACAAAATTTGTGCTGTTGTCGTTTGTCTGCATATTCAAAGCGCCAAATACAATTAAAATGACAGAATACAGGATAACGGTTCCCTTACATTGGTTTAATACCTTTAAAAATGCTTTAAATACTGTCATATTTCACCCTCCTTAAGTTTCCAAAGGATAACAAAAGCAGCACAGCTGAGAAAATCAGCAAACTGATGACGTCGAACAGATAACGGCTGCCCGCACCATAATAATAGAGCGAGTAAAAACCGTCCGTAATCATGCCCGCCGGATTCAGCTGGTTGACGAGCGGTACATTTTTATCAATGACATATTTCATGGTAATTCCCATCATGCCTGACAAAAAACAGCCTAACATCGTAACAGCAATGATAATTCCGATTTTTGCACCTTCGCCGGCTTTTACAAGCGCGCCGATGGCGATGCCCATACTAAGCCCCGCAAGACAGCCCACAAGCGCAAGCAGCACGATAAACGGCAGCTCTTTTCCGTAATCCACTTTAATGATAAAAATCGTATAGAGAAACAAAAGCACAATGCCTATCAGCTGTATCACATATCCGGCGCATACGCTGCTCAGCACGACCGTCCCTTTATTGGAAGGAGTCATGGCAACGCGTTTTCCATTGCTGCTCATATTGGCAAGGTTCTGGTTCATCGCCGTCATGCCGATAATGCCGCCG
This sequence comes from uncultured Lachnospiraceae bacterium, assembly GCA_947565255.1. Classification (GTDB taxonomy): domain Bacteria; phylum Bacillota; class Clostridia; order Lachnospirales; family Lachnospiraceae; genus JAAVZI01. Next base: position 2,486 of record CANOFI010000040.1, on the reverse strand, counting down.
TAAAGGCAGGTCATGGCAATGAGCGTATAAAATTCAATCATGGTATAGCTTAAATTTTTCCTGGAAATATTTTTTATCGAAACCTCCTGTCCCTGCACTCTTTCTAATACTTCCCGGCCGATTTTCTCTGCCGTGGCTGCGTCCATTCCCTGCAGGTTTCCCTCTTCCATCTGCTGCTTAATCTCATTTTGGGCAACCGCATTTACCACATCAACCGTCTGTGTAATCTCTTCGACCACACTCTTAAAAATCGTTTCATTAATTCCGCTTTCCGCAACGACAATTTTTTGTTTTTCTCCTTGAAAAAGCAGATAACCCGCAATTTTATCTTCCTCCAGAAGTTTTTTTGCTTTCGCCTCTGTCACATACTGAATATCGAACATTTGTTCTTTGCTTTTGCTGTCACCGAGGGCTGCAAGCGCATTTTTCAGGTTTACATTGTTATTAAATTCCTCGTTGTCCACCACAGCAATGTCAATCACGTCAAATTTTTCACTGCTCTCAATGTTGGAAAATGCCATATTGAAAAATGTCCCCAATATAAGCGGAAAAGCAAATGTCCAGAAAATCAGCATGCGGTTGCGCATCAGAACCTTGAACATATACTGAAAATTATGTACAAACATTAATCCCGAAGCTCCTTTCCTGTCAATTCAAGAAAGACGTCATTTAAGGTCGGCCTTTCTGAATAAATTTTACTGTAGGAAATCGCTTCTGTTTCCAAAAAGTCAATGAGCTTCACCAGATTATTCGTTCCGGCGCGGTAAACTACTGACAAGACGCCGTCTTCATATTTTACTTCCTCCACATGCTTTAAGGCTCTGATTTTTTCGAGTATTGCCTCTTGGAGTTTCGCAACCTCAACGGTCACCTTTTCTTCTATTTTTGCCAGCTTTTTCAGCTCGTCACAGCTTCCCTGCGCCAACACTTTTCCCTTGTCCAAAATCATAACCCGGTCGCAAATCATTTCCACCTCTTCCATATAATGGGTCGTGTAGACAATGGTCGCGCCCCGGTCGCGGAGCATTTTGATGCCGTCCAAAATATTGTTCCGGCTCTGCGGGTCTACCGCAACCGTCGGCTCGTCCAAAAAGATCAGCCTCGGCTTATGCGCGATGCCGCAGGCAATATTTAGACGGCGCAATAATCCGCCGGACAATTTTTTAGGGCGGAATTTTCTGAATTCTTCCAGCCCTACCAGGGCAATTGCCTCATCTATGTACGTTTCCCGCGTTTCCTTATCCTGCACATACAGACCGCAGAAATAATTTAGATTCTCATATACCGTCAGCTCTTCAAACACCGCCACATCCTGAAATACCACGCCGATATCGCGCTTGATGGAATAGGCGTCGGGCTTCATCTCCTGCCCGAAAATCTGAATCTCCCCCTTTTGAAAATTCAAAAGAGATAAAATGCAGTTAATGGTCGTGGATTTTCCGCTCCCATTCGGACCAAGCAGGCCTAAAATTTCACCCTGGCGCACCTCAAAGCTTAAGTCATCCACAGCGCGCAGCTCCTTGTATTCCTTTGTCAGATTTTTTACCTCAATTACATTTGCCATTCTTTCTTAGTCCTTTCTGCTTTTCTTTTTGACACTTCATTTTCATACATTTCATTGCCTCTTCCCAATTATACTGCAAATATCAAAAAAGGGCAAACAAGTTTTACAAATTTCATCACACTATATATTGGCATCACGGTTCTGCCGGTTGTACAGAAGGCGTCTAACTTCCATAATTTTCTTCGGGCCTTCATCATCAACCACGACATAATAAATCACAAAGTTCTTTATATAGATATGATAATATGAATATCTCCTATCTTTCAATGAACGATACGGCTCAAAAGACTCTGCATTTGGCAAACGTTCTAAAATAGCCGACTCCACTAAATCCAAAAGATTATTTGCAGCCTGCGGATTTTTTAATGTTTCGGCAATATAAACCACCTTTTCTTCTAATTCCTCATAGAATAATGGCAAATACCGCAAAATATACTTTGTATCAGCCATTTACTCTCCTTCTAAGTCCATCAAAAACTTCCTTATGCGTATAACGCCTGCTGTCACTTTCTGCTGCCAAATCCGCTTCATCCATGGCATTTTCTGCCCCATCCGTCAGTTTAGAATATTCTTCAAGACTTAATACAACCATAGCGCCATATCCATTTTTAGTTAAATACACTGGTTCGCCGGAATTTACAATTCTTTCTATATCCGAGAATTTATTTCTAAGATCCGAAACTGGTTTTATCTGTATCATCGCTCTCCTCCTTGTCATAATTTTATCAATATTCTATCTCGATTTACATTATAAACAAAACTTGTATGTTTTACAAGCAACAAATAATTTTTTTAATCAAGATATTCCTAATTATTAATACAAAAATTCACTCCACTCTCCTTGCAATGCGCTCCAATAGATTTCATGAGGCTCCCCAATGGTAAAATTTTTAGAACAACTCTATTAGTTTGAGATACATTT
>CANOFI010000039.1 GCA_947565255.1 uncultured Lachnospiraceae bacterium | reverse complement strand
TATACAAAAATTCCGCTCCAAAGCGTTTTGAAGTCGCTCCATTTTTGTATATATTGCCCAAACTCTGATCTTGAAATAAGAGTTTTTTCAAATGCAGGTAAAATGAGATAATATAAGGAGAAGAAAAAGATGAAAAAAGCAATTATTACGGTTGTAGGAAAAGACACGATAGGAATTATAGCGGCAATCTGTAACTATCTTGCCGAAAACCAGATGAACATTCTGGATATTTCACAGACAATTGTACAGGAGTATTTTAATATGATGATGATTGTAGATGTGAATAAGGCAAAGAAGCCGTTTGCGCAAATCAGTGCTGAACTGGAGACCGTGGGGGAAGGAATCGGCGTGAAGGTGAAATGCCAGTTAGAGGATATTTTTGATAAGATGCACAGACTGTAGCAGATAGGAGAAGATACGATGATTAATATATTTGAAGTAAATGAGACAAACCAGATGATCGAGCAGGAGAATCTTGATGTGCGCACGATTACGCTCGGCATCAGCTTACTGGACTGCAGCAGCAGCAATCTGGATGAAGTCAATGAAAAAATTTATAAGAAAATTACGTCGGTGGCCAAAAACCTGGTGAAAACCGGTCAGGAGATTGAGCAGGAATATGGAATTCCGATTGTCAACAAGCGAATATCCGTAACGCCTATAGGATTAGTAGGAAGTGCAGCATGTCATTCCCCTGAGGATTATGTTACCATTGCAAAGACGCTTGACAGGGCGGCGAAGGAAGTCGGGGTGAATTTTATCGGCGGATATTCAGCGCTTGTCTCAAAGGGGATGACAACCTCAGACGAATATTTAATCCGCTCCATTCCGCAGGCGCTTTCTGAGACGGAGTTTGTGTGCAGCTCGGTCAATGTCGGTTCCACAAAGACCGGCATTAATATGGATGCGGTAAAGCTGATTGGGGAAACTATTGTGGAGACCGCACAGCGTACAAAAGAAAAGGATTCGCTTGGCTGTGCAAAATTTGTCGTATTCTGCAATGCGCCGGACGACAATCCGTTTATGGCGGGTGCATTTCATGGAGTGACAGAGGCGGACGCGGTCATCAACGTCGGCGTCAGTGGTCCGGGAGTCGTAAAGCATGCGTTGGAAAAGGTGCGTGGAAAAGAGTTTGGCGTGCTTTGTGAGACCATCAAAAAAACGGCATTCAAGGTCACCCGTGTCGGGCAGCTGGTGGCGCAGGAGGCGTCAAAGCGTCTTGGAATTCCGTTTGGAATCATTGATCTGTCCCTTGCGCCGACACCTGCAGTGGGGGACAGCGTAGCGGAAATTTTACAGGAAATCGGTCTGGAGAGAGCCGGCGCACCGGGGACGACGGCAGCCCTTGCCCTGTTAAATGACCAGGTAAAAAAAGGCGGGGTTATGGCCTCTTCTTATGTCGGCGGCCTGAGCGGAGCCTTTATTCCGGTCAGTGAGGACCAGGGAATGATTGATGCCGTGCAGGAGGGCGCACTTTCGATTGAAAAGCTGGAAGCAATGACCTGTGTGTGCTCGGTTGGTCTTGACATGATTGCCATTCCGGGCGATACGCCGGCGACCACCATTTCCGGACTCATCGCGGATGAAATGGCGATTGGCATGGTGAATCAGAAGACAACCGCCGTGCGTATCATACCGGTTGTCGGAAAAGGAGTAGGCGAAATGGTAGAATTCGGGGGTCTGCTTGGCTACGCGCCGATTATGCCGGTCAACCGGTTTGACTGCAGTTCTTTTATCAACCGGGGCGGACGCATTCCGGCGCCCATACACAGCTTTAAAAATTAAGGTGTGCCCTTTGGATGTGAATAATTAAAATTTGTTAAATATAATTAAATTTTCATTAATAATTTTACTTTAGTAAAGGCAGTTTTACCATTTCAGCAGCCTTCGTTCAAATTCATTTTTGACGGTCTGTCCGTATTTGGCCGTAACGATGCTATTCTGGATATGGGCTGCATGGCAGTCCAGCTCCAGCATCCGTCTGCGGATACCGTGAAGGGCTGCCAGGCCGTCAGCCGGGTTTGTAATCAGAGCCGTGTCCGCATGCCGTTTTATGCTTCCGAGCAGTGAGACGGCTGTTTTTTTTACGCCGAGCACGCGCACATACGGGACATAATCGATATCTTCGGCCTGTTTCAAATCGGATTTTGTGATGCCCAGCAGAATATGAACCAGACAGCGGCAGATTCTGGAATAGGTAAGCTCCTTTGTTTTCAGCAGACGGGCAAATGAAACAAAGGAAGTATATTCCCAGATACGGCTGCGGATGCGGTTCGAGAGCTCTTTGCTTACATCGGCATAGCGCGTATAATCCATATTTTCTGTATTTAACAGCGCAAAATGCAGAAAGGAAGAGAGGTCATCCGCGTATAACGGACCGCTTTCTCTCCATGCATTTTCTAAAATGGCAATACATGCATCGGGGAGCTGTCCAGCTAAATCGGCTTTGCTGTCAGAATATAATTGTGCGCGGATGCTGCTGGCAGAAGAAAAGGTTTCATCTTTTTCAAGCTCGTGATACCCGCTTCCCACCCGTCTGATGATCAACGGCGTGATTGCGCTGCCGCATTGGTACAGGGCTTTGCAGTATTCCAGTCCCAAAATAAAATTCGGCTGATGAAACGGCATGTTTTTACAAAGCTTTGGTGCAACCGAAGAGAGTGCATGCTGCCTTGCAGCGGGATAGGGCTGCCCCTGTGCCAGCTCCTGTTTTAAATATGTCTTGTATTCCGGCGGTTCCGAAGCGAGTATTCTGGCGGCGGACTGCATCGGCTGCAGGTCGTTCGTTTCGCTTCCGAAGGCAAGGTGTGTTACGATGCCCAGTCTGTCTAATGTACGGACTGCGCCCGCGGCAAAATATTCTGCGCTTGCACAGGCATAGAGCACGGGCAGCTCCAGAACGAGGTCAGCGCCCTGAGACAGTGCGCACGCTGCACGCGTATATTTATCAGTTATGGCACATTCGCCCCGCTGTACAAACGGGCCGCTTAAAATTACAATGACAAAATCGGCCCCGGCCTCTTTTTTTGCCTGTGCAAGGTGGTAAGCATGTCCCTTGTGAAAGGGATTGTATTCTGCTACGATACCGGTCACTTTCATGGATAAATGGTCTCCTTAGTCGGAATAAACGGATAAATTTCTTATCAGACATTCCTTTTATTGTTACAATATAGCATGCTGTGTGAAAAAAATCCAGCATCAATTAAAAAAATGCAGTGAAAAAAAACAGAAAAAAATATTTCATTTTTTCTTAAAATATGTTATTCTATTAATAATAACATAAAATGTTTGTATCGGAGAGGCATCAGGAGAAACGAGGAACAAAATTCCGACACGGCGCGTGAGGGATAAATGCTGTGACAGGTTAATTTCTTACATAAAGGAGAATTGTGAATGGAGAATTATGATGACTTTTTGGAACGGAAGTTAAACGATATTCAATTTGAAGATGCATTTGATCTGGATGAATTGCAGGAATTACAGGATGTCATGTCAAATTCTCTGCAGATAGCAAGTGTAATGGTGATGCCGGACGGGCCATTTGTTACAAAGCCAAGCAATTTTTGTTCCCTTTACCGGGATTATGTTGGAAAGACAGAAGAAGAGGTAAGACAGTGCTGGCATTTGGATAAGGGGGGAAGCGCCGGTCAGGAAGGATATACGGTGTCAAAAAGCTTTTCGGGTCTGATGGATGCAAAGGTATCGCTTCTTGTGGGAAAGCGGCACATGGCCAGCTGGGTATTCGGGCAGGTCAGGCTGGAAGAGGAGCAGCTGAACCAGGGGGATATTAAAGAAAAAGCAGATTGCTTCGAATTGTCGGAAGAAGAATTTCTGGATGCGTACTGGCAGATTCCTGCTATTCCCAGAGAACGGTTTGAAAATATAGCGAAGTTGTTTTTTATTGTCAGTCAGCAGGTTTCGGAGCAGGCTTACCAGAGATGCGTGCAAAAGATTGACAAAGAATACAGGGAACTGCTGAATGAGGAGATGGAGCACCAGAAGGAGCGTGCAGAGTATGCGAATTCCATCGATGAGCTGACAGGGCTGAATAACCGCAACTATTTTGAAAAGCAGATTGAAAGACTGGATTTTCTCGGTGTTACACCGGTTGCAGTTGTTGTCGGGGATGTCAATTATTTAAAGATTACGAATGACATATTCGGACACCGCCATGGAGATTATCTGCTCAGTACGATTGCCCGGATTATGCGGCAGGAGAGTTTTGATGATTATATTATCTGCCGGTGCGGCGGAGATGAATATAATGTCATTATGCCGAACGCAAAGCGTTCGGATGCGGAATGGTACTGTAACCGTGTAAGGATAGAACTGGCAAAGTGTTTTGACCTGTGCGTGATGCCGTCCATTGCGTTTGGCGTAGGAAAGAAGAGTCATAAGCATGAAAGCATAAAAGCAGCGCTGGAACAGGCCGATGCCAGAATGTACCGTCAGAAAAATGCCATGAAGGAAGCGGAAAAAATGCAGAACAACATGCAAAATGTTCTGCTCGGCAGAGGCTTTCTGACTAAGGAGTATGAACAGACTTCCATTTCCATGGCAAGACGCTTCGGCACATATTTGGGCATGCCGGAAGTGGATATTAAGAAACTGACGAGGATGGTTCGAATTCAGGATTACGGCATGCTGCCGTTATCAAAGGAAGTGTTTGCAAAAAGGTTTGAGATGAAAAAAATGTCGATTGAGGCACAGCGTGAAGTGATGAAGCATCCGATCCTCTCAAGTAAAATTGCGCAGCTGGATATCGGATATGCAACTGTCGCAGATTTGGTTGCCCAGCACGAGGAACACTGGGATTCCAACGGTTATCCGAACCAGATTGGAGGGGAAGACATCCCGCTCCTTGCCCGGCTGAGCAAAATTGTCGGCGATTACAATCTGTATCTGTCAGAGCCGCCGCTTGGTCTTGGGAAAAACCGGCAGGAAGCGATACAGATGCTGAAGGAGCAGGCAGGAACCGTATTTGACCCGAACTATACAGAAAAATTTATTGAATTTATCGGTCAGGATAAAGGGGAAGGGCAATCATAACAGATAAAAATTTTATAAAAAACTCCTTGTATACATAGAATACAAGGAGTATAATGTATATTAATGCTAAATTTGGAAAGGAGTTACAAAAATGGGTTTTATTGATGCAGTAAAGGCGAGGGCAAAGGCAGACAGGAAAACAATTGTACTGCCGGAATCCATGGACAGAAGAACATGGGAGGCAGCCGAAAAGATCTTAAAGGAAGGGATTGCGAATCTGGTTATTCTCGGTACGCCGGAGGAGGTTGCCGAGAACAGCAAGGGCTTAGATGTTTCAGAGGCTGTTGTAATCGACCCGAACACATCGGATAAGCTTCAGGCATATATTGACCAGTTTGTAGAGCTTCGCAAGAAAAAAGGGATGACACCGGAGGAGGCAAAGAAGCTTCTGACGACAGATTACATGTTTTATGCCTGCATGATGGTAAAAATGGGGGATGCAGACGGAGTAGTTTCGGGAGCATGCCATTCTACGGCCAATACGCTGCGGCCGTCCTTGCAGATTGTGAAAACAGCGCCGGGTACAAAGCTGGTATCCGCATTTTTTGTGATTGTGGTACCGGATTGTGAATATGGCGAAAACGGAACGTTTATATTTGGGGATTCCGGCCTCAACCAGAACCCGAATCCGGAAGAGCTGGCTGCAATTGCGGCTTCCAGCGCGGCATCCTTTAAGCTTTTGGTTGAAAAAGAGCCCAAGGTTGCCATGTTGTCCCATTCGACAATGGGAAGTGCGAAACATGCGGATGTGGACAAGGTTCTTGAGGCTACAAGAATTGCGAAAGAAGAATATCCGGAGCTTAAGCTGGACGGAGAATTCCAGTTTGACGCGGCCGTTGTTCCTTCTGTCGGACAGTCCAAAGCGCCGGACAGCGACATTGCCGGACAGGCGAATGTACTTATTTTCCCGGATCTGGATGCGGGAAATATCGGATATAAGATTGCACAGAGGCTTGCCAAGGCGGAAGCATACGGACCAATCACACAGGGAATTGCAAAGCCGGTCAACGATTTGTCGCGCGGATGCAGTGCAGATGACATTGTAGGCGTGGTGGCGATTACAGCGGTTCAGGCACAGGCTTAATAAGGAGGAAGACATTCATGAATATTTTAGTTATCAATTGTGGAAGCTCATCTTTAAAATTTCAGCTGATTGACACAAAGGATGAGAGTGTACTGGCAAAAGGGCTCTGTGAGAGAATCGGCATCGACGGAAGACTGGTATATCAGCCGTCCAATGGGGAGAAAAAGACAACAGAGGCGCCTATGCCGACACATAAGCAGGCAATTCAGATGGTTCTGGATGCGCTGACAGACGCAGAGGGCGGCGTGATAAAGAGTCTGGATGAAGTGGGAGCGGTCGGACACCGCGTAGTACATGGAGGGGAGAAATTTGCGGCCTCCTCGCTGATTACGGATGAGATGCTGAAAGCAGTGGAAGAGTGCAACGATTTGGCACCGCTGCACAATCCGGCGAATTTAATCGGTATCAATGCCTGCAAGGAACTCATGCCTTCCACACCGATGGTCGGCGTATTTGATACGGCCTTTCACCAGACCATGCCGGAGGACGCATATCTGTACGGCATTCCGTATACGATGTATGAGAAGTACAAAGTACGCAAGTACGGATTCCATGGGACAAGCCACAGCTATGTATCAAAGAAGACGGCGGAATTTCTTGGTAAAGATATAAAGGATATGAAGATTATTGTATGCCATCTTGGAAATGGTGCAAGTATCTGTGCCGTTGATGGCGGAAAGTCGGTAGATACCTCCATGGGCCTGACTCCGTTGGAGGGGCTGGTCATGGGAACGCGCTCCGGCGACATCGACCCGGCTGTCATTGAATTTCTTGCAAAGAAGGAGAATTTAGATCTTGCCGGCGTGATGAATCTGTTAAACAAAGAGTCCGGCGTATATGGATTATCCGGAGTATCCAGTGATTTCAGGGATTTGGAAGCAGCTGCAAAGGAAGGCAATAAAAAGGCGGCGCTTGCCCGTGAAGTCTTTATTTACCGTGTTGTAAAATATATCGGTAGTTATATTGCGGCTATGAACGGCGTGGATGCGATTGCATTTACGGCCGGACTTGGCGAAAATGACGCCGGCGTCCGCAAGGCAATCTGCGACCATTTTGGATATATGGGAATTGAAATCGACGATGCACAGAATGCAAAAAGAGGGGAAGATACATTGATTTCAACAGAAGGATCTAAGGTAAACGTTGTTGTGATTCCGACGAATGAAGAGCTTGCGATTGCAAGAGAGACACTGGCACTGGTTCAGTAAGCTGTAACATGCAGTTACGATTTGCGCTGCAGGAATTCTGAAAAAACAGTTGACAATTATTTACAATGTCTGTATAATGATTAAAGTGTGTATAGGAGAAGAATATGCTGATATCATTAAAAAACCTTTTTGAAAAAGAAAAAAGCAGAGAAGAAAAAGAGGTTTCATGGGATATCCGTACATTTGATACGGGGATGGGAAGTTATCCGGTTGCAGAGGCCTCGGATATAAAAGTCGAGCTTGAGCATACCGGGAAGAAGAACCTGCAGGTAAAGCTGCAGACCACCTGCATGATACAGATTCCATGTGACAGATGTCTCAGGGACGTGGATGTTCCGTTTGCGATTTCGATTGAGAAAAGGATAAGCAAAAAGAATCCGGAGAAGAAGGAAGATTTTGAGGATACCCAGTATATTGTGGATGATTGTCTGGATGTGGATAAAATCATCCGTGATGAGCTTCTTCTCACATGGCCGGCAAAGATTCTCTGCAAAGAGGACTGTAAAGGCCTGTGCAGTGTCTGCGGCCATGATTTAAACGCGGGTGATTGCGGCTGTGACCGGGAAGTGAAGGACCCGAGAATGGCGGCAATTCAGGATATTTTTAAAAATGCAGATCAATAGCAGTCTGACTGTTTGATATAAGGAGGTGTAAACCGTGTCTATCTGTCCAAAAAATAAGTCTTCTAAGTCAAGAAGGGATAAGAGAAGAGCAAACTGGAAAATGTCTGCTCCAACTTTGGTGAAGTGCAGCAAGTGTGGGGAGCTTATGGTACCACACAGAGTATGTAAATCTTGTGGTTCTTACAACAAGAAAGAAATCATCTCCATGGATTAATGGGGGATGTGCCCGGCCGGGGAATCTGTTCAGTGCAGGTTTTCCGGTTTTTTTATGCGCAGCCCCAAGCGAAGGAAGTATGCCGCAGAAGCGGCGCATAGGGCGCGTGGTTACCGCAGTACCTGCGGAGTATGAACAGCGTTCCTATGAAGACTGTATCAGTAAGATAAAAAAACAGTTGATTTATAGATAGATTTTTAGTATATTATGTATAGATGATGAACATACATATCATTTTACGGCTATAAGGAGGAAAGAAGATGCAGGATATCGTAAAAATAGCTGTGGATGCCATGGGAGGCGATAATGCACCGGAACAGATTATAAAGGGTGTCGTGGAAGCCGTCAATGGGCGTTCCGATATTTCAGTCAGTCTTATTGGAAAAGAGGAGGTAGTAAAAGAAGAATTAAAGAAATATTCCTATCCTCAGGAACAAATTCAGATTGTGGATGCGCGGGAGACGATTGCAGTAGAAGAACCGCCTGTTATGGCCATCCGTAAGAAAAAAGATTCTTCTATTGTAAAAGGAATGCATATGTTAAAGGAAGGAACCGCTGATGCATTTGTCTCAGCCGGAAGTTCGGGCGCTATTTTAGCGGGCGGCCAGCTTTTGGTCGGACGGATTAAGGGGGTAGAGCGTCCGCCTCTTGCACCTCTGATTCCTACGGAGGATGGCGTGGCTATACTGGTCGACTGCGGTGCCAATGTAGATGCAAGGCCCTCACATCTTGTCCAGTTTGCAAAAATGGGTTCCATCTATATGGAATCCGTTGTAGGCATTCAAAATCCACGTGTTGCGATTGTCAACATCGGCGCTGAGGAGGAAAAAGGAAATATGCTTGTCAAGGAGACGTTTCCTCTGTTAAAGGCGTGTCCGGACATCAATTTTATCGGAAGCATAGAAGCGCGCGAAATTCCGCATGGTCAGGCGGATGTTATCGTATGCGAGGCATTTGTCGGGAATGTCATTCTGAAGCTGTACGAGGGACTTGGCGCAACGATTCTCTCAAAGGTAAAAAGCGGGCTTATGACATCTTTTCGAAGCAAAATAGGAGCGCTTTTAATCAAGCCGGCCTTAAAAAAGACGTTGAAAGCTTTTGATGCGAGTGAATACGGCGGCGCGCCACTGCTTGGATTAAACGGGCTGGTTGTAAAAACACACGGAAGCTCTACAAACGGAGATATCCGCAATGCGATTAATCAGTGCGTAAGTTTTAAACAACAGAATATAAATGAAAAAATTAAGCAATATATTGTTGTAAATCAGGAAGTATAGTTAGAAAGGATGAATAAGGATATGGAATTTGAAAAAATTAAAAAGGTTACTGCAGAGGTATTAAACATTGATGAAAATGAAATTACGATGGACACTGCATTCGTGGATGATCTGGGCGCGGATTCCTTAGATGTTTTTCAGATTATTATGGGATTGGAGACAGAATTTGACATTGAAATTGACCATGATGAAGCGGAAAAAATTGTTACGGTTTCCGATGCGGTCAACCAGATTAAAAATGCGGTAAATGAATAAAACTGTTCCCTGGACACCCTGCAAACCGAATCAGATACACAGCTTTCCGGCAGATGTTTGATTTGGTATGCAGGGTGTCCGGGTACTTAGTTTGCATATATGGGGTGAAAGAATGAAGAAAGAAAGGAATATTTTACAGCTTCAGAAAGAAATAGGATATACGTTCAATGACCATGCTCTGTTAGAGCAGGCTGTGACACACAGCTCCTATGCCAATGAGCACCACCTGGGAAAGCTTGTCTGCAATGAGCGGCTGGAGTTTCTGGGCGACGCGGTGCTGGAGCTTTCTGTCAGTGAGTTTTTATTTAAGGAATATCCAAAGGAAACAGAAGGCAAGCTGACAAGAAAGCGTGCAAGCATTGTATGTGAACAGACGCTTGCCCTCTGTGCAAATGAGATACAGCTGGGCGCATATCTCAGAATGGGGAAGGGAGAAGAAGTCACAGGCGGAAGAAAACGGGATTCCATCACTTCAGATGCGCTCGAGGCGCTTATTGGAGCTATATATTTAGATGGTGGTCTTGCTAATGCAAAAGAGTTTATTCAGACCTTTATTTTGACAGATATCGAAAAAAAGGAGCTCTTTTATGATAGCAAGACTATCCTTCAGGAGATGATACAAAGCCGCGGGAAGCAGGAGCTGTCTTATCAGCTTGTAAAGGAAGAAGGCCCGGACCATGATAAGACGTTTGTGGTTGAGGCGCTGGTGAATGGAAAAGTATTTGGAACAGGAAAGGGAAGCACCAAGAAGGCTGCCGAACAAAAGGCTGCTTATGAAGTGATTCTCACTTTGAAAAAAGAAGGATAGAATGGGATGAAATTTTACTTTGAGGTAAAATATGAGGAAATTACATGTATTTAAAGAGTATAGAGGTGCAGGGGTTTAAATCCTTTGCGAATAAGATTGTATTTGAATTTCACAATGGAATTACGGGAATTGTGGGACCAAATGGAAGCGGAAAAAGCAATGTCGGGGATGCGGTGCGCTGGGTGCTCGGAGAACAGAGCGCAAAACAGCTCCGCGGCGCTAACATGCAGGACGTTATTTTTTCCGGTACAGAAAGCAGAAAACCGCTCGGCTATGCGTCCGTTGCGATTACACTGGATAATTCAAAACAGGAGCTTGCCATCGACTATAAGGAAGTGACCGTTGCAAGGAAGGTATACCGCTCCGGTGAGAGCGAATACCTGATTAATGGCTCCGCCTGCCGGTTAAAGGATGTACAGGAATTGTTTTACGATACCGGTATCGGCAAGGAAGGCTATTCCATTATCGGCCAGGGGCAGATTGATAAGATTTTAAGCGGAAGGCCGGAAGAGAGAAGGGAACTTTTTGACGAGGCGGCCGGCATTGTGAAGTTTAAAAAACGCAAAAAAGCCGCACAGAAAAATCTCGAAAACGAGCAGGCAAACCTGGTCCGTATCAATGACATTCTGGCAGAATTGGAAAAACAGATTGAGCCGCTTGAAAAACAGGCGGAAAAAGCCAGAATTTTCTTAAAGAAAAAAGAAGAGTTAAAAATTTACGATGTCAATGCATTTTTGCTGGAAATCGGCCGCATTAAGACGCAGATGACCGAGATGGAAGAAAAAATCCGCATTGTAAATGAGGACTATGAAGAGACAGACGCTTATTATGAGACGACAAAAGCAGAATATGAAGAGCTTCTGAGACAGACAAAGGATGTAGAAAACCAGATTGAGGAAGCGAGAAATGCATGGAGTCAGGCGACCGTAAAAAGCCAGAGCCTGGAGGGAGAAATCAATGTATTAAAAGAGCAGGTGCGCTCCATGGCAGATGCGGGCCAGCGCATTGAAGACCGGAAAAATGCCGTATTAGAGGATATGGAAACACGGGATACGGAGAAAGGGCAGTTGAATCAGGAGTATGAGGCTGTCTGTGCCCAGCTGTCTGCGATGTCAAAAGAAAAATCCGAGGCCAAATCAGGTCTGGAGCAGGTGCAGCTGCGGATGTCGGATTATAATCAAAAAATAGAAACCGGCAAAAACAGTATTATCCAAATGCTGAATGAAAAGGCCGCAGCCCAGGGAAATAAGCAGAGGTACGATACGATGTCGGAACAGGTGCAGATGCGCAAAGCACAGTTAAACCAGCGTCTGGCGGATTTGGGGGAAAATGAAAAGCAGATTCGGGCATCGATAGAAGCGCAGGAAGCAGAATTAAAACAGGTTTCAGAAACGTTTACCCGGTTACTTGAGGAGGAAAAACAGCTAAAGGAATGCCATGCGCAGCATACAAGACTGTGTCAGGAAAAGGAAGAAGCGCTTTCCCGACTGCAGAGGGATTATCACAAACATCAGTCCAGGCTGGAATCCTTAATCAACATTACGGAGCGCTATGACGGTTACGGCAATGCCATCCGCCGCGTGATGGAACAAAAGGAAAAAAACAAAGGCTTAATCGGTGTTGTCGCCGATATTATCAAGGTTGAGAAAAAATATGAAGTTGCTGTGGAAACCGCACTCGGCGGAAGCATACAAAATATTGTGACAGATAATGGGCAGACGGCAAAAGCGATGATCGAATATTTAAAGAAAAATCATTTTGGCCGTGCCACATTTCTGCCATTGGACAGCATCCGTGCGAAGGGCGGAATCGGGAAAGAAGAGGTGTTAAAGGAAACGGGTGTTCTTGGAACGGCAGACACGTTAGTGACAGCCGAAAAAGAATATCAGGAGCTTTGCGGCTGGCTGCTTGGAAGAACGCTGGTGGCAGATACGATGGACCATGCGATTGCAATTGCAGCGAAATATAAGCATACATTCCGGATCGTAACATTAGAGGGCGAGCTGTTCCAGCCGGGAGGCTCTATGACCGGTGGTGCATTTAAAAACAGCAATAACCTCCTGGGCAGAAGAAGAGAAATTGAAAAGATTAGAGATGATAATACAAGAGAAGTTAAATTTGGACCA
>CANOFI010000038.1 GCA_947565255.1 uncultured Lachnospiraceae bacterium | reverse complement strand
CTCTGTGCGGACAGGAGTGAATAGAATGGAAAGCGTAAAATTATCAACATTTGTAAAAAAGATGAATCTGGTGAATCTGACGCCTCAGATTGACATTTCCAAAATCCGGGTGACGCAGTCGGATGTCAACCGTCCGGCCCTGCAGCTGTCCGGCTATTATGACCATTTTGACCATGAGCGGATTCAGGTGATTGGGTTTGTGGAATATACATTTTTGGAAAAAATGTCCTCGGAGGATAAGCTGAAAAATTTTGAGCTGCTGTTAAGCTACGAAATTCCATGTGTTGTTTTCAGCCGTGACCTGGAACCGGGCGAGGAATTTTTAAAATGTGCAAGAGAAAAGGGAATTCCCGTATTTAACAGCAGCAAAACGACGTCGGCATTTATGGCGGAGGCGATTCGCTGGCTGAACGTACAGCTTGCGCCCTGTATTTCCATTCACGGCGTTCTGGTGGACGTATATGGAGAGGGACTGCTCATTATGGGAGAGAGCGGTATCGGAAAAAGCGAGGCGGCGCTGGAGCTTGTAAAGCGTGGACACCGTCTGGTTTCCGATGATGTTGTTGAAATCCGCAGAGTCAGCGACGATACGTTGATTGGATGTGCACCCAATATGACAAAGCATTTTATAGAACTGCGGGGTGTCGGGATTGTGGACATTAAGGCGCTTTACGGCGTGCAGAGCGTAAAAGAGACACAGGGGATTAATCTTGTTATTAAGCTGGAGGAATGGGACAGGGAAAAAGAATATGACAGAATGGGGATTGAGGATGAATATACCGAAATTCTCGGCAATAAGCTTGTCTGTCATTCGATTCCGATTCGGCCGGGGCGGAATCTTGCCATCATATGCGAGCTGGCGGCGGTGAACTACCGTCAGAAGCAGATGGGTTATAACGCTGCCCAGGAATTGACAAGAAGACTGCAGCAGAGTCTGATGGCGGAGAAAGAGGAAGAATAAAATCTGGAAAGAATGGGGTAAGATGAGTAAAAAAACAATCATAGGGGTGGACGTCGGCGGAACCTTTGTGAAATTCGGACTTTTTCTGGAGGACGGGAGCCTTCTTGAAAAATGGCAGGCGGCGACAGACCAGACAGAGCCGGACGCCGTATTGCGCCGGATAAAGCAGGAGTCAGAAAGGGCAATGCAAAAATCCGGCATGACAGGGAGGGAAGTGCTGGGAATCGGAATAGGGGTTCCCGGCTCGGTCGATGGACACGGTATGGTAATCAGCGCGCCGAATCTTGGATGGAGCATGGTGAATATAGAGAAGCTTGCAAAAGAATATTTTTGCGTGCCGGTCTCGGTTGCCAACGATGCCAATGCGGCGGCGCTTGGAGAACAGTTTTTCGGGAGCGGCGAGGGCTGTGACAGCATGGTATTTGTCACACTTGGAACTGGCGTCGGCGGCGGGGTTATTGTGAACGGACGTCTGCTTGCCGGTGCATTCGGCGGAGCCGGTGAAATCGGTCATATGCTTATGAATGAGCAGGAGACAAGAGCCTGCACCTGCGGAAAATGCGGCTGCCTGGAGCAGTATGCCTCTGCCCGCGGGATTGCCGAAATGGCAAAAGAAAAGTTAGCGTCAACGAACCAAAAAACCATTCTGCGCTCACTTGATGTAATTACCGCGAAGGAAGTATTTGACGCCATCCGGGAAAAAGACAGCGTTGCCGTGGAGCTTGGGGAAATGTTTGGAAAAATGCTCGGCAGGGCGTTAAGCTATATGGCGTCTGCGGCAGACCCGCAGATGTTTGTCATTGGCGGCGGGATGTCGGCGGCTGGGGATGTGCTGCTGGAATATGTGGAAAAATATTACCGGCAGTATGCATTTGCACCGAGCAAAAGGACGCCGTTTTTGCTTGCACGGCTCGGAAACGATGCCGGCATATTCGGAGCCGCGAGGATGGTACAGCTGGAGCATGTCTAAAAAAAATAAAAACGAGAGAGGAAATGAACATGAAAAAGAATGCAGTTACAATGATTTTAATTATGGTGTTGCTGTTTACAGCAGGAGTTTCGCCTGTTTTGGAGACGAAGGCGGAAGAAGCGGATGCCGCGCTCAAAAAGGAAGTGGAGGCAGAATTGTCTGAGACAGCCGCTTATATGATGGGACAGGTGAAGGAAAATGTGATAACGAACGGCAATCCGATTTCCTATATGGATTATCAGGATGTGATGTTCTGCTTAAAGGCAGGGGTTGTGGATAAAGAGGCCATATCTTTTTTAAATGATGCGCTCTCTTCCCATGCTTCTGACGTAACGGATTTTTTAAATCCTTATAAAACAGAAGGGATGCAGACCTATATCCATGCGGTAACCATTCTCTATCTGCAGGAAATCGGGGAAGATGAGCACAGCTATGCAGGCGTAGATTTTACAGCCCGTCTGATGGACAGCTATGAAAAAGAAACGATTTCCAATCCGTATGTGTATCCATATCTGAATGCGGCTGCAAGCGACAGTGAAGTACGCAAAAAAGTGGCAGAGGACGTGTTTGCCTACTATGTGAGTGATGCGACGGGCACCGGAATTGATTACTGGGGCGTCAGTGCAGACAATAACGGCCAGGTGCTGACAGCCCTGACAGACGAATATAAAAATGACGAAGCCGTGCGGGGAAAAATAAATGCCGCACTCGACTGGAATGCCGCGCAGCGTGATGCAGATGGCGCCATTGTAAGCTGGGGTGCGCCGAATCCAAACGCAACGGCGCTTGCCCTTCGTGCAGCCGCGGAATTTGGAAGGATGGAGGAAGCAAAAGGGTATTATGAAGCATTAAAGCAGTTTGCATCCAAGGATACCCCGGGGGCGTATACGTATATGGGAGAGGACAGCATATTTTCCAGCAGAGACGCCCTGACAGGTCTGCTGGCCTACCGGAATGCATTAGAGGGAAAAACGCTGCTTGCAGTGACAGATACGTATAAAAAACAGCTTGCAGGGGAAGAAACGACAAACCAGCAGGAAAAGAAAGAAGAGCCCGCGGCAAATGGGACAGACAATCCCGCGGGGACGGAAAATAAAGCAGATGTATCACCCGTGCAGGCGCCAAAGACAGGTGATGGGAGCCGGACCATATTTTTTGCAACGCTTCTGGCAATGTCGATTGCAGTGCCGGCAGCGGTAAAAGGCGGTAGAAGGAAAGATGGAAAAATTAAGACAGACAATCGGTAACATAAAAGTTTTTTGCAGAAAAAGAAAGGGAAGCTGTATTACCGCAGCCGGTATTGTTGTTGTTTTGCTTTTGATCGTCACCTGTATGGATTTTGAGACGGTTGACAGGCATAATGAAAAAAAGACGAATGAGACAAAAAAACGGCAGGAAATTCTGGCAAAGCTGGAGGAGGAAAAAGAGGTGTCGCAGGCCGCAGTGTTAACGCCCACAGAGGAACAAAGTCCCCTGCCTGCGTCCTCCGGTGCGGCGCTTTCACAGGAGACACAGGCAGCGGACAGCACGGCCCATACACTGCCGGAACAATCAGAAGCGCTGCCGGATGACCGGTCAGAAGAGAACCGGCAGCCGCAAAACCAGGCGGCACAAAGCAGTCAGATAAACCAGGGAGGTTCAGCGGCGCCGCCTGCAGATGCAGGGCAGGCAGATTCCGGGAAAAACAGTATCGATGCCGGCAATCCGGAAAAACCGGTTTCTTCCGGTCAGAATGGAACCGTTCGGGAAGAAGACGAATACATTATGGTACAGATGAAAATCACCTGTGAAGCGGTACTGCATCATCCCGATTTGAATACAACAGCGTCTCTTCCTGCGGACGGCATTTTGTTCGAGGGAAAGACCGTGGTAAAAAAAGGCGGCAGCGTACTGGATGCATTAGAGGCAGTCTGTACGGATTACGGCATTGCCTATGTAAACAAAGGAGGCGCGTCGGGAGCATACATTTCCTCAATCGGCGGGCTGGCGGAAAAAGACTGCGGCGGCTACAGCGGCTGGAAATTTAAGGTCAACGGCACAGTTGGAGGACGTGCCGCCAGCGCACAGAAATTAAATGCAAATGACCAGGTAGAATGGTATTTTGCGGCAACTTACACGGATTAAAACCAGAAACAGGTATTTCCGTGAAATCTGGTCTAAAAAATTTTCAGGAGAAATATCATTTTCTTCTTGATTTTTTTGCAGCAATGTGTTATGTTAGTAAAACAGAAACATAATTATAAATGCGAAGAAGAGGAATAGTACTGTCTGATTGGCGTACAGAAAGCTGTTGGGTGATGCGAAACAGCGGAAGAGAAGACAGGAACTCGCCTTGGAGCAGCTGCTCAAAATTCAGTGGTACCATGTCAGGATGGCAGAAAATCGGACAGTGTATCCCGAAAAGTAGGTGTAGACGGAATCCCACCGTTACAGGGGAAGGATATGAGATGAAAACCATCCGTGTCCGTTGAGAGCATGGCATTTTGTCATGAATTAGAGTGGTACCGCGTAAGAAGGATATCTTTCGTCTCTATGGAGTAGCTGCACAGAGACGGAAGTTT
Source organism: uncultured Lachnospiraceae bacterium (assembly GCA_947565255.1). Taxonomy (GTDB): domain Bacteria; phylum Bacillota; class Clostridia; order Lachnospirales; family Lachnospiraceae; genus JAAVZI01. The sequence continues at coordinate 8,483 of CANOFI010000038.1, read as the reverse complement.
TTTTTGTCTTACGGGACAGACTGCCGGTTTTTGCATAGGAATTCCTATAAACAATTGTAAGCATGTACAAACTCGCCACTCCGAATAAGACGTTCGCAATTACCAAATAATCAGTTTCCATGAAAGGAGAGTATACAGTTGAAAAATTATCAAAAATATCAAAAACAATATTTTATGCCGCCGGTCGACTGTTATGACTGGGTAAAAAAAGACAGCATTGAAAAGGCGCCGATCTGGTGCAGTGTGGATTTGCGGGACGGAAACCAGTCATTGATTGAGCCTATGAGTTTAGAGCAGAAACTCAAATTTTTTGAGCTGCTTGTCAAAATCGGATTCAAGGAAATTGAAGTCGGTTTTCCGGCAGCTTCTGAAACAGAGTATGTGTTTATGCGCACGCTGATTGAGCGGAATATGATACCGGATGATGTAACGGTCCAGGTGCTGACCCAGTCCAGGGAACACATTATCCGCAAGACATTTGAGGCGGTACAGGGCGCGCCGAAGGCGATTATCCATCTGTATAATTCGACTTCCGTAGCACAGAGGGAGCAGGTATTTAAAAAAGATAAAAAGGAGATTCTCGAGATTGCGGTCAGCGGGGCAAAATTGTTAAAGCAGCTGGCAGATGAAACAGAAGGCAACTTTTTATTTGAATACAGCCCGGAGAGCTTTACCGGAACAGAGCCGGAATATGCGTTGGAGGTGTGCAACAGCGTCATTGACGTGTGGAAACCCACCAGCGATAAAAAGGTAATCATCAACCTTCCGGTAACCGTGGAGCATTCGCTGCCCCACGTCTACGCAAGCCAGATTGAGTATATGCACAAAAATATGCATGACAGGGAACATGTGGTGATTTCTCTGCATCCGCATAATGACAGGGGCTGCGGAGTCAGCGATGCGGAGCTGGGCATTCTTGCCGGCGCGGACCGAATCGAGGGAACCTTGTTTGGAAATGGAGAAAGAACGGGGAATGTAGACATTATCACACTCGCTTTAAATCTGTTTTCGCAGGGAGTGGACCCGATGCTGGACTTTTCCAATATGCCGGAAATCTGCCAGAAATACAAAGAATACACGGATATGGATATTTCCGCGAGGCAGCCGTATGCGGGTTCTCTGGTATTTGCAGCGTTTTCGGGCTCCCATCAGGATGCCATTGCAAAGGGGATGGAATGGAGAAACGAGCATGGAGAGGACAAGTGGACAGTGCCGTATCTGCCCATTGACCCGAAGGATGTGGGACGGACCTATGATGCAGATGTAATCCGGATTAACAGCCAGTCCGGCAAGGGAGGGGTCGGATATATTTTACAGCAGAATTACGGCATCAATCTTCCCAAAAAGATGAAGGAGGCCATGAGTTATCTTGTAAAAGATATATCAGATAAAGCGCATAAAGAGTTAGCCCCGGCAGAGATTTATGATATCTTTAAAAAGGAATTTGTAAATAAGCATTCCTGTTTTCAGATTATTGAATGTCACTTTACGCAGGAGGATGGGATAAAAACAGAGGTTACCATTGTGAAAGGCGGAAAAAAGGAACTGCTCAAAGGAAAAGGAAACGGCCGTCTGGACGCGGTAAGCGACGCGTTGAAACGGGGGCTTGGCATCTGGCATGAGGTGATATGCTATGAAGAGCATTCCATGGGAAGCGGTTCGCATTCCAAGGCGATTGCCTATGTGGGAATTAAAGATAAACAGGAAAATTATTTCTGGGGCGCCGGAAGTGATCCGGATATTATTAAGGCATCTATCAATGCCCTGGTAACAGCTTTAAACAATGCAGTTTCATAAAGCTGCCGTGCACAGCCGAATTTTCTAAATTTACAAATCCCGCAAAATGTGATATAATGAGCGTTAGCGAGAAAAATGAGTTTACTCATTGGGCGAGCGGCGAATGGCGATCATGAATTACAGATTCATGATATAATGAGCGTTAGCGAGAAGACAGAGTTGTCAAAGATTAGGAGGTACTTAGAATGGTAAAAGCAGTTGTAGGTGCGAACTGGGGAGATGAAGGAAAGGGTAAGATTACGGATATGCTGGCAGAATCCGCAGATATTATAGTGCGCTTTCAGGGCGGTGCAAATGCCGGGCATACCATTGTCAATAACTATGGCAAATTTGCACTTCATTCACTTCCGTCAGGAGTATTTTACAAACACACAACGAGTATTATTGGAAATGGTGTGGCATTGAACGTGCCGGTGCTTTTCAATGAAATAAAGTCAATTGTGGACAAAGGGGTTCCAAAGCCTAAGATTTTAGTGTCAGACAGGGCGCAGATGGTCATGTCCTATCATATTTTATTTGACCAGTACGAGGAAGAAAGGCTGGGCAAACATTCGTTCGGTTCCACCAAATCGGGCATAGCTCCTTTCTACTCGGATAAATATGCCAAAACAGGTTTTCAGGTCAGCGAACTGTTTGATGAGACAGCTCTGATGGAGAAAGCAAAGCGTGTGTGCGAGACAAAAAATGTGACGTTGGAGCATTTATATAAAAAGCCGCTGCTGAAGCCGGAGGAGATTTTCAATGAGTTAATGGAATATAAAAAAATGGTAGAGCCGTATGTATGCGACGTTTCCCTATACTTGTGGAATGCAATCAGGGATGGAAAAGAAATTCTTCTTGAAGGACAGCTTGGGTCCTTAAAGGACCCGGATCACGGAATCTATCCGATGGTGACGTCTTCTTCCACTCTTGCGGCTTACGGTGCGATTGGTGCGGGCATTCCGCCGTATGAGATTAAAAAGGTGCTTACGGTATGCAAGGCCTATTCGAGTGCGGTTGGAGCAGGTGCATTTGTCAGCGAAATTTTTGGAGAAGAGGCGGATGAGCTTCGCAGGCGCGGCGGTGACGGCGGGGAATACGGCGCAACGACCGGACGGCCAAGGCGCATGGGCTGGTTTGACTGTGTGGCTTCCAAGTACGGGTGCCGGATTCAGGGCACAACAGATGTCGTATTTACCGTGCTGGACGTGCTGGGGTATCTGGATGAAATTCCGGTCTGCACGGGATATGAGATTGATGGAAAAGTGACCACCGATTTTCCGACCACCGTTCTTTTAGAGAGAGCAAAGCCGGTATGGGAAGTGCTTCCGGGCTGGAAGGAGGATATCCGCGGTATCCGCAAGTATGAGGATTTGCCGGAAAACTGCCGCAGATACATTGAATTTGTGGAAGAGCAGATTGGCTTCCCAATTACGATGGTTTCAAACGGACCGGGAAGAGAAGATATTATTTACAGATAGAAGGATGTGAAAAAAGAGACAGAAAATCGGGTTATACGGGGTTTTTCTGTCTCTTGTCTTATATGGCGGGAAAGGAATGGATATAAGGATGGAAAAAAAGATAAGAAGAACAATCAGAAAAATGAGTGCGCTGCTTTTGTGCATATTGCTGTGCATACCGCTGACAGGATGCAATTCCACGGAGCTTGCAAAGGAGTTTGATGAAGATACCATTATTAAAACCGCGCAGGAGATTATCAATGAAGTGCAGTTAAACGGTGCCGAAACGGTTTTGAAGGAGCGGATGCGCGAGGGAATGATGACGGATGAACAGATTGGCGAAATGGACCAGATGGTGAAAGATCTGACCGTAGGAAAAGGCAACTTCATTGCCTACACGGAAAAAACAGTAATTGGCCGGCACCATGAGGAGTTAGATGAAGATATGGGTGTCATTCTGGTGACGGCTTCGTATGAAAAAGGAGAAATCAACTATACCATCACATTTGACACCGATATGAGACTGGTCGGGTTTTATCCGAAATAAACGGACGAAGGCAGAGAGAGGCAGAGGAAAGCAGAGGGAAGCAGCTTCAGGATGCAGAAAGGAATCGGGATATGGGACTTCAGTTTTATATAGGAAATGCGGGAACCGGAAAATCATTTGGGCTATATCAAAAGGTGCTAAGAGAGGCCGAAAAGCATCCCAAAAACCAGTATCTTGTACTGGTGCCGGAACAATTTACGATGCAGACACAAAAAGATTTTGTGTCAATGAGCCCCTCCGGCGGCATTTTAAATATCGATATACTTAGTTTTCAAAGGCTGGCGTACCGCATTTTTGAGGAAACCGGAAGCGGAAAGCTTCCTGTATTGGATGAAATCGGTAAAATTTTTGTTGTGCGCAGGGCGGCGGAGGAAAAGAAAGACGAGTTCATTCTGATGTCCAAATCGATGGCAAAGATTGGATACATCAATGAAGTCAAATCCATGATATCCGAATTTATACAGTACGAGGTGCGAAGTGAGACATTGGAAAGGCTCATGGAGAGGAACCGGGACAGGCAGCAGCTTTACGGCAAGCTGCACGATATGAAGCTGATTTATAACGGATTTTTAGAATATTTGAAAGAAAAATACATTACGTCCGAGGAATTGCTCGATGTGCTCTACCGGGTAGCTGACCGGTCAAACTTATTGAAAGGCTGTACGATTGTAATGGATGGGTTTACAGGGTTTACGCCCATACAGAAAAAAATGATTTACAAGTTTATGCAGCTTTGCAAAAATATGTGGGTTACCGTGACCTATGATACAAAAATACCGCTGAAAGGTACCCTGCCGGATTACCATCTGTTTTATATGAGCGCGAACATGATGCGCGATTTTAAGCGAATGGCTAAAGAGGCCGGTCTGGAAAATGAGGAAGCAGTCGTTTTGCCGGCGGACCAAAACAGGCGTTTTCAGGACAGCGAAGCGCTTGCGGCATTGGAAGCGCATTTATTTCGGAACAGTCCCGGACGGTATGAAAAAGAAACAAATCAGATTCAGATTCACATGTGCCGCAATCCCTTACAGGAAATGGAATATGCTGCGGCAGAGATTTGCCGTCTGGTGCAGAAGGAGGGGATGCGTTACGGGGATATTGCCATTGTGACCGGCGATTTAAATCAGTATGGGGACTATGCGCAGCGTGTGCTGGACCGTTATGGGATTCCGTTTTTCAGTGATTATAAAAGAAATGCCCTTGCGAATCCGGCGATTGCCTGCATCCGTGGGCTTGTAGAATGCGCGGTTACGAATTTCAGTTACGAGAGCACCGTACGCCTGTTAAAGACGGGGATGCTTCCAATTAATACAGAACAGACCGACCAGATTCAAAATTACATACTGGCAAAGGGCATCCGCGGCCAGAAACGCTGGTCGGAGCCGTGGCAGACGCCTTTAAACGGAATGGATGAGGAGACGCACAGACAGATAAACGGCTGGAAGGATTTGTTGATTCAGCCTATACTTCCATTTGCAAAGGTCATCCGCTCCAAAAAATCGACGGTCCGGGAAAAGACCGTGGAATTGTATAAATTGTTGGAACATTTTGAATTGGAGGAAAAACTACAACAATATGAACAATATTTTCAGGAAGAAGGCCAGAACGCGCTGGCAAAAGAATATGAACAGATTTATTCCCTCGTGATTCAGATGCTGGAACGGCTGGTAGATGTAATCGGGAATGAACGGGCCGACGGGCAGCAGTATATGAAATATCTCGAGGCGGGATTTGCAGAGCTGAAGGTCGGAATTATTCCGCCGGGTGCGGACCAGGTGACTATTGGAGACATTGAGCGGAGCCGCTTAAAGGAGATTAAAGTGTTGTTTTTTATGGGCGTGAACGATGGTGTGATTCCAAAAAGCAAAGACCATGCGGGAATTTTATCACAGCTTGAGCGCGGGCAGTTAAAGGAGCAGGGGATGGAGCTGGCGCCCGGGCGCGGGGAACAATATGATACGCAGAGATTTTATTTATATTTGAATATGACAAAGCCGGGCAGGTATTTATATCTGACGTACAGCAAGGTGGACGCGCAGGGAGGGGCGATGAATCCGTCCTATTTAATCCGCACGGTAAAAAAACTGTTTCCCGCCGTCCATGTGCAGGATGAGGAAGACCGCATAAAAACAATCTATGATATCGGGTCTGCAACAGAAGGGTACGAGTTTATCCTTGAACATATGAAAAAAGAAAAGCCGGAGGGCTTTTATCCGCTGTACAGGTGGTATGAAACACAGGAAACATACAAAAGCCGTCTTATGCGGCTTCGGGATGCGGCAAACGATACGGGCCGGCAGGACCCGATTCAGGCGGCACTGGCAAAGGCGCTGTATTCGGATGACCTGTCTGGCAGCGTAACCCGTCTGGAAAAGTATGCCGCGTGTGCCTATGCGCACTTTCTCCAATATGGAATACGGGCAAAGGAGCGGGAAGAATATGGATTTTATGGTGTGGATTTTGGAAATGTCCTGCATGCCGTTCTGGAATTGTATGCAAAAGAACTGAAGGAGAGAGGGCTGGACTGGACCAAGGTTCCGGAGTCTTTGCAGGAGGAGCTGGCGGAACAGTGCGTGGACAGGGCAGTCATGCAGTATGATGCGACCGTGCTTTATTACACGGCCAGGGACCGTTACCGCCTGATTCGGATGAAACGGATTGCAAAGAGGACGATATGGGCCATGACAAAACAGCTGCAGCAGGGCTCCTTTGTGCCCTCGCAGTATGAGGTGCAGTTTCAGAATACAATGGCAATTCAAAATGGTCTGGGGGAAGCGGCAAGGCTTCATATAAGAGGACGTATCGACCGGGTAGATGTGTTTGAGGATGAAGAGCGGATGTACATAAAGGTGGTAGATTATAAGACGGGAAAAAATAAATTCCGGTTATTTCATGTTTACTGCGGAACGCAGCTGCAGCTTGTGACCTATATGCAGGCGGCGCTTTCGGGTGCGAAAAGAAAAACAAAAGGAAAGAAAGAGACGGTTGCGGCGGGCATTGTGTATTATCGTGTGGACGACCCTCTCTTAGAAAATGAGGAGAAGGACAAAGAAAAACAGGGAGAACACCTGTTAAAGGCGCTTTGTGTAGACGGTATTTTGAATGAGTCGGATGCCGTGCTTCATGCACTGGACAAAAATCTTGCAGATGCCGGGCAGGCGGCAGAGCCTTATGAGTCGCCGGTCGTTCCGGTAAAGCTGAATAAGGGCGGTGTCCTGGCAAAGGCAAGCCGTACGGTCAGGGAAGAAGAGTTTTCGGTTGTAATGCAGTACGCAGAACAAAAGATGAAGCAGATGGGGGAGGAAATTCTGGCGGGTCAGATTGCGGTGAATCCCATCGACGACGAGGATCAGAATATTTGCGGCTTCTGTGCGTATAAAAGTGTGTGTATCCAGCAGCAGAAGGGCGGAAAATTATGCGGGCGGACGCTGGAAAAAATAGGAGAATCAGAGGTGTATGCCCGCATGAAAATGGAACTGGAATCTTTAGACGGGCAGAAGGAGGAACAGTAAATGGCAGTGCAGTGGACAAAAGAACAACAAAAAGTCATTGAGCTTCGCGACACGGATATTTTAGTTTCTGCTGCTGCGGGTTCCGGAAAGACGGCAGTGCTTGTGCAGCGCATCATCGGAAAAATCATGGACGAAAACCATCCCGTAAACATTGACCAGCTCGTCATTGTGACATTTACCCAGGCGGCGGCAGAGGAAATGCGGGAACGGATTATGGAGGCCATTGAAAAGCAGTCCGCGCTACACCCGCAGAATGTACATTTACAGCGCCAGAAAACCCGGATTCATATGGCCAATATTTCCACGATCCATCGTTTTTGTAAACACATCATTCAGAATCATTTTCAGGAAATCAATTTAGAGCCGTCTTTTCGCGTCGGGGATACCGGCGAGATGGCCCTGATGCGCCAGGACGTGCTTTCGGAGGTGTTTGAACACTATTATGAGGAGGGAAGGGAGGAATTTTTACAATTTACGGAATACTTTGCCGGCGGAAAGGACGATGAGGGCGTGGGGGAAGTTGTGCTGCAGCTGTATGAATCGGCGATGAGCAATCCGAATCCGGAGCAGTGGCTAAAAAAGTGCTGCGGGGCATATCAGGTAAAAACCTGTGAACAGCTGATGGAAACGGAGTGGATGAAGGCGTTGTTTCTGCATTTGCAGGGGCTGGTCCGGCATGCAAAAAACAGGGTCCTGCAGGCCTTTGGCCGGATGGATGACACACAGGGATGTGAGGCGTATGGGGGTATTTTTTCGTATTATGAAGCGCTGCTGGAAAAACTTATGGGGCAGGCAGATTACCAGACCTGGTTTTTGGCGCTGGGGGGCTTTGAGCATCAGAAACTTCCAACCGGAAAAAGAGCCTGTCCGGATGTGTCTGTGCGGGAGGAGCTGAAAGAAATCCGGGATGAGTTAAATAAACTGCTGGATGATTTGAAGAAAAAATATTTTAAGCAGGATGCTGAAACCGTTTTGCTGCAGTTTGAAGAGAGCCGGTGTATGATGGAGCTGCTTGTGGAAGTAACCCTGTTTTTCCACAAACAGTTTCTGGCGGAAAAACGAAAGAACAATCTTTTGGATTTTCATGATCTGGAGCATGAGGCGCTGCACATTCTTCTGGATGAAGACGGAAATCCGACACAGACAGCGTTAGAATATGCAGAGTATTTTGATGAGATTGAGATTGAC
>CANOFI010000037.1 GCA_947565255.1 uncultured Lachnospiraceae bacterium | reverse complement strand
TTGTGAAAACCAATTTTAGAGAAAATATTTTTCTTTAATATCAGTTATCATTATCATAATAGCTCCCTTAAGATTTGTCAAGAGTTAGCATTACTTTTCAGGTAGCTACTCCCATCCGGTATTCAGGAGCATATTTGTCTTTAAGTCATAAATTAAATATTTTCATAAGAAATACTGACTATACTGTTGACAAACCTGTAATGTATTGTTATAATTGCCATGAGATTGTAACAATTCTGTAATAATTGTAATATAATTACAGTAAATTGGTTATAATATTGTTAAGATAATAAATGAAAAAACAATTTGTTATGTTGACAATAGAACTGTTACGGAAAGGAAGTAAAAGACATGAAACGAACAAACAGGCGAACGGTGGCATGGGGACTGCTTGCAGCAGGTGTTTTATCGACCTCATTGCTTTTGGATGATATTACGTTTGCAGAAAAGTCTTCTAAAGAAAAGACTGCCAAAAAAGCAGAATCGAAATCGAAGGAAGAAAGTTTAAAGCTTTTATTTACCGATGAAAATGGAAAAGAAGTAAGGGTATGGACAGCAGGAGCGGGCAGGCTTAGTTTTATCTTCGATGAGGAGGAGACAAAAAGCGTGCTTGAAAATACAGCGGGTGTTGCGACAATTGAAGCAGTTAATGTGCCTATGGTGACATCGGCAGAGGTTCTTCCGTGGGAAGGCAGGGCAATAGCAAGTGTGCAGGGCCAGGCCAATGTGTATGCGGAAGCTACGGATGCAGGTGCTGTTGTCGGAAAAATCCGCAGAGGCGACGAGGCAGAGGTTTTGGAATACGGTGCACAGTGGACACAGATTCAGTCCGGCAATGTAAGCGGATATGTCAGAAGTGAAGAACTTTTATTCGGCACAGAAGCAGAAGCATTTGCCGTGCAAATTGGAAAGAAGGTCGTGACGGTTCAGGCAGATGGGGTTTTTGTACGGACACAGCCGTCAGGAGAAGCAGAAATCATAGACCAGACAGAGCAGGGAAGCCAGTATACTTATATTTCCCAGGAGAACGGATGGTTTGCCGTGAAATGCTCTGACAAAGATATGGGATACATCAGCGAGCAGTATGCATCTGCAGGCTGGCAGTCCACCTATGCCATTACATTAGAAGAAGAATTAAAATTGGCACAGGAATTAGAGGAGGCCGCAAAGCGGGCGGCGGAGAAGGCTGCTGCAGAGGAAAGAGAAGCGGCAAGAAAAAAAGCCGAGAAGCAGGCGAAGGCAGAGAAAGAAGCGAAGGAGCGGGCTGCTGCAGAAGAGAAGGCAGCCGCAAAAAGCTCAGAGGAAGCAAAGCAGGTATCCGCATCTGTGGATGATGTAACGCTGCTTGCCGCGATTATTGAGGTCGAAGCCGGAACCAATTATGAAGGTGGCGTTGCAGTTGGTAATGTAGTGCTGAACCGCGTGAACAGTTCCAGTTTTCCGAACAGCATATCCGGTGTAATTTATCAGAAGGGACAGTTCCCGGGAGCGCACAATGGGAAATTGGCCAGAATTATTTCAAGAGGACCCCACAGCACCTGCTACAGTGCTGCGAGAGCGGCATTGAACGGAGAAAATATCATCGGGGGAAGGCTATACTTTAATTCTGCACGTACCGCGAGACGCAAGGGCCTCAGCAATTACGTAGAGGTTGGAGGAAACTGCTTCTTCTAAGGGAACACGGATTTTATCAGCGTTTTTTTGAAATAAAAACGATAGAACAGTAACAAAGAGTATTCTGTTTTCGGGCAGAATACTCTTTTTGACTTGATAGTTCCGGCAGAGTCTGTTATACTAGCTAGTATAAAAGGATGTCAGAATGTAAAAGATGTACGAAAAAATTTATGGCAGGAGAAGAGGTTTACATAATGAAAAATAAGCAATTGTCATTTTTGATGGCGGCGGTTTTGTCTGTTGGCCTTGCCTGTGCGGGAAATACAACTGCAATGGCGGAGAATCCGGCCAGGGTCCAGGAGAAGCTGATGGGCAATATGCCTCAAAATCCGATGTATGATCCGGAGACGGATACTACAGACTGGGATTATGTTACATTTGGCAGCTATCCGCAGACGGAAGTGCGCGGTGAAGAACTGACAGCAGAGATTATCAATGCGGAATATAACAGCGCCGGACAGACTGTGATTGACGGGCAGAAATACCGCCGTTTATGGATAGGGGAGCCAAATTACCGTTCGGACAATTATGCGGAGAGATTTTATAGCTGGGAGGAGCCCTATGCATATTTTAAATACGAACCGATTACATGGCGGGTGCTTGAAAATGACGGGGAAACCTTATTTTTGATGGCTGATTCGGTTTTAGACTGCAGGCAGTATGCACAAAATGACAATTCCGTGACATGGGAGACGAGCTTTGTAAGGAACTGGCTGAACGGATATGGAATTTATGGGGAACAGAACCAGTCCTTTTTGGATTGTGCATTTACAAGTGAAGAGAAGGCCACGATAGCCAGAACAACAGTTACGGCATCGGACAATCTGCTGCATAAGACAAAAGGCGGAAATGATACGCAGGATCAGGTATTTCTGCTGTCAATACAGGAGATGCTCAATGCGTCGTATGGTTTTCCGGAGGATTACATGATGTACAGTAAGACAAGAAGACTGTGCCCTACGGATTATGCGCATGCCATGGGTGTATGGATGAGCAGCGATAATGAGGAATATGGCGATTACTGCTGGTCGCTGCTCCGCTCACCGGGTTCCCATACGAAGGCAGTTTCTCTGGTGTACCGGTTTGGGCATGTATATCAGGACGGATATTATGCAGATACCAAATATTATGGCGTATGCCCGGCAATCCGCATCGACGTGGATTCGGATGCGTGGACGCTTGTAGAGGAGAATGCCGGTGCGGATATAAAAAGCACGGCGCAGGCAGTGCGCGTGCAGCAGAATATAGAAGCCCTGACGGGGGAAGCGGCTGTTTATGGGGATGCAAATGGCGATAATAAAGTAGAGTTAAAAGATGCGCAGATTGTATTAAAATGTGCATTAAATCTTTTGAATGCAGCGGATTATCCAAAGACGTGCGATGTAGACGGAGATAAAAAAGTGACGCTCTCGGATGCCCAGCTGATTTTGAAATATGCCCTTAACTTAATTGCGAAATTCCCGGTCGAGGAAAAAGAACCGCAGACATCGGATAAGCCGGATACAGACACTTCTGCCGAACCGCAGATCACGAAAAAGCCTGTCATCAGCGCTCCGGCACCGCAGGAATCACCGGAGCCGCCGGAAGAGGGCACGTCAGAGCCGTCGGTGACAGTAAGACCACCTGTGCCGCCGTCGTTGGTACCGGTCACGCCGGCCCCGACCATGTCAGGTCTGCCGCCGGAACAGCAAAAGCATGACGCCAGTGGCCGGATGTGGATTGCGGCAGATTCCATTGCGGTATCTTATAATTCAAAGGATGAACAGGGTCTCTGCGGCTGGGGCGAGGTGCTCGGCAGCTATTTTAACAAAAATGCGAATGTCCGGAATATGGCAATCGGCGGAAGAAGTTCAAAAAGCTTTACGAGGGAAAACAATTATCAGACGATTATGAGGGAAATGTCTGCGGGAGATTATTTGTTTATTTCTTTTGGGCATAATGATGAACGTGCCGCGCTGGAATTGTACACGGACCCGTTTGGCAGTACCTCCACCAGTCAGTCATTTAAATGGTATTTAAAGGAATATTATATTGACCCGGCAATCCGTGCCGGTGTCCAGCCGGTTCTGGTTTCACCGGTTGCGAGAAGATATTTTCTTGGCGGGAAGCTGATAAATCCACAGCTGCACACGCCGTATGCAGAGGCGATGGAGGAACTGGTAAAAGAATATGCGAAGCAGGGATATACGGTCTATTATATTGACCTGCACCATAAAATGCTGGATTTGTATGAAGAGTTAGGAGAGAGCGGAACCGCGCGTCTCCATGCCAAAAATGATACAACCCATTTATGCCGGGCAGGTATTGACATTGTATGCGATTATATGGTAGAACAAATGAAGAAACAAAACATGAATTTATGTGTATTTTTAACAAAATAGGTCACAATTTGAATAGGTCAGGCATATTTATGGAATGTCCTGCAGAAGTAAAAATAACAAAGGAGGTATAAAGGATGATGCTGTGGCTGCTTGCTTTTTTGTTTTTTATTGTAGTGGAAATTATTTCCGTTTCTCTGACTAGCATTTGGTTTGCGCTCGGTGCGCTGGCAGCATTTTGGGTATCGTTTTATATTGGCTACTGGTGGGCGCAGATTCTTGTATTTTTGATTGTGTCACTGATTCTGGTGCTCCTGACCAGGCCGTGGGCTAAGCGTTTTTTCAACAATAATGACAGGGAAAAGACGAATGTGGATGCTATAATTGGAAGGGAAGGAGTTGTGACAGAGGAAGTCAACAATTTAAGGGCAACCGGCGAAGTCAGTGTGGGCGGACAGATCTGGATGGCACGGACGGAGGATAACAGTACGACCATTGCCATAAATGAAAAGGTAATTGTAAAAGAAGTCAGAGGAGTAAAACTAATTGTAGAAAAGGAGAAAATGTAAATGGGATCAGATTATAATGGAATTATCGGACTTATTATAGTAATTGCTGTAATTTTGGTGATTTTGTCCTCCTGTATCAAAATTGTGCCGCAGGCAAAGGCTTATGTTGTAGAGCGTCTCGGAGGATACCAGGCGACCTGGGGAGTCGGCCTTCATTTTAAGATGCCGATTATTGACAAGATTGCAAGACGCGTCATTTTAAAAGAGCAGGTGGTGGATTTTAAGCCGCAGCCGGTGATTACGAAGGATAATGTTACCATGCAGATTGATACGGTTGTATTTTTCCAGATTACGGACCCGAAGCTGTATACATACGGCGTGGAGAATCCGATTATGGCGATTGAGAATTTAACGGCAACAACACTCCGTAATATTATCGGCGAGCTGGAACTGGACCAGACGCTGACCTCGCGTGAGGTGATTAACACGAAGATGAGAACGTCTCTTGACGTGGCAACGGACCCGTGGGGGATTAAGGTAAACCGTGTCGAATTAAAGAATATACTGCCGCCGCCGGCGATCCGTGATGCGATGGAGAAGCAGATGAAGGCAGAGCGTGAACGCCGTGAGGCGATTCTCCGCGCAGAGGGTGAGAAAAAATCAACGGTTCTTGTAGCGGAAGGAAATAAGGAATCTGCCATTCTGGATGCAGAGGCGGAAAAACAGTCGGCCATTCTCCGCGCAGAGGCGAAAAAAGAAGCGATGCTGCGTGAGGCAGAGGGCCAGGCAGAGGCAATCCGGCAGGTGCAGCAGGCAACTGCGGACGGTCTGAAGTATTTGAAAGAGGCGCAAATAGACGAGGCGGTAATGACATTAAAGAGTCTGGAGGCATTTGCAAAGGCAGCGGACGGCCAGGCAACCAAAATTATTATTCCGTCTGAGATTCAGGGAATTGCCGGGCTAGCAAAGTCTGTTGTCGAGGTTGCAAAAGAATAACAAAAACCAAATCAGCCGGGCGGCTGTTGGGAAACGCTGGCTGTATTTATGGGTGAGAAGGCCTGATTTGGAGGAAGAAACATGAATTTAAAAGGACGTCATTTTTTAACTTTAAAAGATTTTACGAAAGAAGAAATATTATATCTCATTGATCTTGCAGAGGATTTTAAGAAAAAGAAGAAGGCCGGTATTCCGGTAGATAAGCATAAAGGAAAAAATATTGCGCTCATTTTTGAAAAAACAAGCACCCGCACGAGGTGTTCGTTTGAGGTGGCCGCGCATGATTTGGGCATGGGTTGTACGTATCTGGACCCGTCGGGTTCACAGATTGGAAAAAAGGAGAGCATTAAGGATACGGCAAGAGTGCTTGGCAGGATGTTTGATGGCATTGAATACCGCGGCTACGGACAGGAAATTGTGGAAGAGCTGGCGCGTTATGCGGGCGTTCCGATATGGAACGGCCTGACAAATGAGTACCATCCGACGCAGATGCTGGCGGATATGCTGACAATACGGGAGCATTTTGGCAGACTGGAGGGGCTTCGCCTTGTCTATATGGGAGATGCCCGTTACAATATGGGAAATTCCCTGATGATTGCGTGTGCAAAGCTGGGATTGCATTTTACGGCGTGCACCAGCAGGGAATATTTTCCAAATGAGGAATTGACTGCGCAGTGCAGGGAATATGCAAAAGAGACGGGTTCAGTCATCACTCTGACGGAGGATGTGCAGGCCGGCACGAAGAATGCGGACATCATTTATACGGACGTGTGGGTATCGATGGGTGAGCCGGAGGATGTGTGGGAAGAGCGCATCCGCGTGCTGGCACCTTATAAAGTGACAAAGGAGGTTATGGAAAATGCAGGGGAGCAGGCGATCTTTTTACATTGTCTGCCTGCCTTTCATGACCATGAGACAACGATTGGAAAAGAAGTGGGTGAAAAATTTCATTTGTCTGAAATGGAAGTGACAGATGAGGTGTTCGAGTCAGAGCAGTCCAAGGTATTTGATGAGGCCGAAAACCGCATGCATACCATTAAGGCAGTGATGGCCGCAACGTTAGGCTGGTGAGAATTTGAAAACAGAAGTGCTTAAGGCATTGAGGCAGCAGGAGGAGTATGTTTCCGGACAGAAGTTGTGTGAAGAGCTGGGCGTGTCGCGTACGGCGGTCTGGAAGGTGATTTCTCAGCTTAAGGAGGAAGGGTATGTCATTGAGTCCGTTACCAAAAAGGGATACCGCCTGCTCGGGCAGCCCAATCTTTTATCAGAGAGTGAAATTTTAAGCCGGCTGCATACGGCCTGTATCGGAAAACAGATAAAATATTTTGACAGTCTGGATTCGACGAACACCTATTGCGGGAGAAAAGGGGAAGAGCTTGCCCACGGAACCGTTGTGGTGGCAGAGAGTCAGACTGCGGGACTTGGAAGCCGGGGAAGAAGCTGGACCTCCCCCCGGGGAAGCTCCATTTATATGAGTGTTTTGTTAAAGCCGGATATTTCGCCGGATGCGGCGCCGAGACTGACGCTGGTCATGGCGCTCAGCGTTGCGCGTGCATTTTCGCGCATGGGGGTAAGCGTGCAGATTAAATGGCCCAATGACATTGTTATTAATGGGAAAAAGCTGGTTGGCATTTTAACGGAGATGCGGGCCGAGATCGGTTATGTCCATCAGGTGGTCATCGGTGTCGGGATTAATGTGCTGACGGAGCAGTTTCCAGAGGAGCTTTCCAACCGCGCGACGTCTGTTTTGTTAGAAACCGGAAAGGTTTTTTCACGGGCAGAGCTTTTGGCAGAGGTGCTGGACTGCTTTGAACAGGATTATGAGACTTTTTTGCGCACGGGTGATTTGTCTGAATTGTTGGAACAATACACACAATTTTCTGCAACAGTCGGACATGAGGTATGCGTGTTAGAACAGAAAGACACGTATAACGGACGTGCGCTTCGTGTGAATGAAACGGGGCAGCTTCTGGTTGCGTGTGAGGATGGGAGTATCAAAAAGGTGTTTGCGGACGAGGTGTCTGTCCGTGGAATTTACGGTTACGTGTAAGTGTTGGTTGAGCAGGAGATATGGTTATGTATCAGGACAGGGTTGTATTGTGTGCATCCAGTGCATATGAAAAAAAATTTTATTTAAATCCGGATTTCGATTCCCTGCCCTCCTCTATAAAGGATGAGTTAAAAATTATGTGCGTGCTCTTTACGGAGGAGGTGGGCGGCGTGCTGTCCCTGGTTTATGAGGAGGATGGGACGCTGTGTTATGAGGTGTCAGCGAATGAAGAGGATCTGTTGTTTGATGAGATTGGAAGCGGATTGAAAATCAAGCAGCTGCAGCAGACAAAAGGAGAGCTGTCGGAGGCTTTGGAGATGTTTTACAGAGTATTTTTTCTCGGGGAAACCGTTACGGAGGAGTAAGCGATGTTACTTGGAATTGATGTTGGAAATACCAATATTACGCTCGGTGTCTTTGATGGGGAACAGCTAAAAGGGACGTTCCGCATGACGACAAAGATTGCCAGAACTTCGGATGAATATGGAATTTTTATAAGTGATTTGCTGGAAAGCAACGGAATAAAAAGAACACAGGTCGGGGCAGTGATTATTGCGTCCGTGGTGCCGGATATTATGTATTCGCTCAACAGCGCCATTATTAAATATCTGAAGAGAGAGCCGATTATTGTAGGACCCGGCGTCCGCACGGGCATTAAGATTGTGACGGAAAACCCGAGACAAATCGGCGCTGACCGGATTGTGGATGCAGCGGCGGCATATGAGATTTATGGCGGTCCCGTGATTGTTATTGATTTTGGAACGGCAACGACATACGATTTGGTTTTAGGGGATGGTTCGTATGTGGCAGGCGTGACTGCGCCGGGCATTCAGACTGCTGCAAAGGCGCTTTGGGAGTCGGCCGCAAAGCTGCCGAAATTCGAGATTGCGAAGCCGAAATCCATTTTGGCAAAGGAGACCATTTCCAGTATGCAGGCAGGAGTTGTCTATGGCTGTATCGGGCAGACAGAATATATTATCCGCCAGATGAAAAAGGAAAGCGGGCTGAATGAGGTGAAGGTAGTTGCAACGGGAGGACTTGGAAAGGTAATTGCGGATGAAGTGGGTGCCATTGATGTATATGATCAGACGCTGACGCTGCAGGGGCTGCGGCTTGTTTACCGGCGCGCGATGTCGAAAATGCAGGACAGATAGCGAATGTATGGCGGGGAAAAGTACAATAGAAAGAACATATCATAAAAAACGCGGTATAAAGATAATACAATAATAAGAAAATATAATAAAAAACGCGGTAAAAAAAGAATACAATAATGAGAAAACATATAAAAAATGCTGTAAAAAAAGAAAACGAATTGGAAGAAGGAGAACATCAGTTTGTGGGTATGCAGATTGGAAATGTAGCTTTGGAAAACCGCCTGATTCTGGCGCCGATGGCAGGTGTAACCGACCTGCCTTTTCGATTATTGTGCAAAGAACAGGGCTGCGGGCTTTTGTGCATGGAAATGGTCAGCGCCAAGGCGATACAGTATAACAACAAAAATACAAAGGAACTTCTGAAAATAAATGCAAAAGAACGGCCGGTATCCCTGCAGCTGTTTGGCTCGGACCCGGAGATTATGAGCAGAATCGTTGCGCAGATAGAGGAGCTGCCGTTTGATATTTTAGATATTAATATGGGCTGCCCGGTACCAAAGGTTGTAAAAAATGGGGAGGGTTCCGCATTGATGCAGCGTCCCGACCTGGTGAAAAAAATCGTGTCCGGTGTGGTGAAGGCCGTGAACAAGCCCGTAACTGTAAAAATACGCAAGGGTTTTGACGAGACCTCTATCAATGCGGTAGAGATTGCAAAAATAGTCGAGGACTGCGGGGCGGCGGCGCTGGCTGTTCACGGAAGAACGAGAGAGCAATATTATTCGGGTGAGGCCGACTGGGATATTATCCGTCAGGTGAAAGAGGCAGTGAAAATTCCCGTCATTGGAAATGGGGATGTCACAAGTCCCAGGGCGGCACGCAGGATGTTAGAGGAGACGAACTGCGACGGGGTCATGATTGGCCGGGCCGCCCGCGGGAATCCGTGGCTGTTTGCCCAGGTGAACTATTTTCTGGAAACAGGGAAGGAGCTTCCGAAGCCGACGTGTGGGCAAAGAAAGAAAATGATTTTACGTCATGCGGCACTGCTTTTGCAGTATAAAGGAGAGTATACCGGCATCAGGGAAATGCGCAAGCACGTTGCCTGGTATACGGCCGGGATGCCGCATTCCGCAAAAATAAGGCAGGCCTGCAATGAGATTGAGGATATGGAGGGACTTGAAAAATTGCTGGAGCGTGTCTGAATTTTCAAGTATATTTTGGGAATATTTTAGGAAAATACTGCATATATTAGTACATGAGGTCTTAAACACATGGGGGATTGTATGAAATATGTGGTGATTAATTATGTCGGTAAATGTCAGAGTCCGCCAGGGGAGGACAGAAAAGAAGTCTGGTTTTACCGGTGTTTTAAAAAGTTTTTTGAATTGTTAAAAAAGTTGCGGTTTTTTAAACAATTTGAATTATACAGACAATGCAGCCAGTTACAAATCGAAAGAAGCGACCGTCAGGTGGCAGGGATTTCTATCATTTACCTGACAATATGCGCATATCCCAGGGAACTGGAAAAGCTGCCGGAAAAAAGAATACAGGAAAAAGTGCTTTGTGCCCTGACTCTGGTTCCGGAAAAAATGATTGGGCAGCAGGATGCCGATATGCGGCTGTCCCTTTTGTATGTACATCCGGCACTTATTTCTTATGTGCCGGAGGTGCTTCAAAAATCGGATGAGGAAGATGAAGTTTACATAAATTTGATGCAGGCATATCTGATGCAGGCGTGTACGACTTCTGACCTTGACAGGAGGCATGCAAAATTACTTTTTCTGGATGATGGCAAAGGCCCGGTAGATATGTATATGAAAGCGCTTTCAAAGGACTGGAATTATGTGGCGGTCTATTCAAAGCGCCATGAGCAGTGGGAGGATTGTTACAGGCAGCTGTATGAAGAAGAGGGGCTTATGGTGGAATGCTGCTCTGCTAAAGCGCAGTGTAAGGGAGATGTGGTAATTGATTTATCGGAATCTCCGAAAAAACTGCAGCATATGTATCCTGCAGGAAGTCTGGTTTTAAACCGGTGGGGAATTTTAGGCAGCAGTTTAAAGCGTGTTTGAACATTTATTTATGTCAACTGTCTCTTGCCTGTCTGACTGGCTGTGAGAAAACATTTAAGACGTTTTAGCACAAAATTACATGTAAAATGTTGACAATAAGTATGAGATGATTTATAATGTTATGATTGCCGGAGGAGAAAAGAAAGCACAGGTCTGGTATGGGGATTGCAGTAAAACTGGCAATACCGGCTTTCAGGTGAATAGCAAACAGGAGGATTATGGAATGGAATCAAAGAAGAATTTACTTACGTATGAAGGTCTTCAAAAACTGGAAAATGAACTTCAGGATTTAAAGGTTAACAAGAGAAAGGAAGTATCTCAGAAAATAAAAGAAGCCAGGGAGCAGGGTGATTTGTCTGAAAATGCGGAATATGATGCCGCAAAGGATGAGCAGCGTGATATTGAGCTTCGCATTGAAGAGATTGAGAGGATTTTAAAGAATGCGGAAGTGGTAGTGGAAGATGAAGTTGATTTGGACAAAATCAGCGTTGGCTGCAGTGTAAAAGTATATGATATGGAATTTGATGAGGAAATGGAATTTAAAATTGTCGGTTCCACGGAGGCGAGCAGCTTAAAAGGGAAAATTTCAAATGAATCTCCCGTAGGACGTGCTTTGATGGGTAAGGAGGTCGGTGATGTGGTTTCGGTAGAGACACAGACCGGCACGATTGAATATAAGGTGCTGGATATCCAGCGTTCGAAGTAAACACCGGAATTTCAGTATAGAGGAAAGAAATTGTATACTGTGTACAGGCAGTAAGGAAAGAGGAGTGGAATAAGTGGCAGAACAGAGAAATGCGCAGGAAAAGAATACACAGGAAAAGGATATGAACCAGCTGCTGAAGGTGCGCCGTGAAAAATTAGCGGAGCTTCAGAAAAATGGGAAGAATCCGTTTGAGATTATGAAATATGATGTAACCGCGCACAGTATGGAGATTAAGGATCATTTTGAGACAATGGAAGGAAAGGAAGTTACGATTGCGGGCCGCATGATGTTCAAACGTGTGATGGGTAAGGCTTCCTTTTGTAACATTCAGGATTTGCAGGGAAATATTCAGTCATATGTCGCCAGGGACGAAATCGGGGAAGAGTCCTACAGGGATTTTAAGAAGTATGATATCGGAGATATTGTCGGCATAAAGGGCGATGTATTTAAAACAAAGACGGGAGAAATTTCGGTTCACGCAAAAGAACTGGTTCTTTTGTCAAAGAGCCTGCAGATTCTTCCGGAAAAGCATCATGGGCTTCAGAATACGGATATGCGCTACAGACAGCGCTATGTGGATCTGATTATGAATCCGGAAGTGAAGGATACGTTTATAAAGCGTTCGAAGGTAATCAGCTGTATCCGCAAATATTTGGATGAACAGGGCTTTATGGAGGTGGAGACCCCCATGCTGGTATCCAATGCCGGCGGCGCTGCCGCCAGACCGTTTGAGACGCATTTTAATGCGCTTGGCGAGGATTTGAAACTCCGCATTTCTCTGGAGCTTTATTTAAAGAGGCTGATAGTGGGCGGACTTGAACGTGTGTACGAGATTGGACGTGTATTCCGCAATGAAGGGTTAGATACGAGACATAATCCGGAGTTCACGTTGATGGAGCTGTATCAGGCTTATACGGATTATCATGGAATGATGGATTTGACGGAGAATCTGTACCGTTATGTCGCAAAGGAGGTAACGGGTTCAGAAGTACTGACTTACGGTGAGCATACGATGGATTTGTCCAAGCCATTTGAGCGCATGACGATGGTGGAGGCCGTGAAGAAGTATGCGGATGTTGATTTTGATGAAATTCATACATTGGAGGAGGCAAGGGCAGCTGCGAAGGAGCATCATGTAGAGTTTGAGGGACGTCATTTAAAGGGAGATATTCTCAACCTGTTTTTCGAGGAGTTTGTGGAGGAGCATTTGATTCAGCCGACCTTTATTATGGACCATCCGGTTGAGATTTCGCCGCTTACGAAGAAGAAGCCGGAGAACCCTGAGTATACGGAGCGTTTTGAGTTCTTTATGAATGGCTGGGAGATGGCGAATGCTTATTCTGAATTAAATGACCCGATTGACCAGAGGGAGCGGTTTAAGGTGCAGGAGGCAATGCTTGCGGCCGGGGATGAAGAGGCGAATACGACGGATGAGGATTTCCTGAATGCGTTGGAGATTGGCATGCCACCGACTGGGGGGATTGGGTTCGGTATTGACCGGATGGTGATGATGATGACGGATTCGCCGGCGATACGGGATGTTTTGCTGTTTCCTGTTATGAAATCTTTACCGAACGAAAAAGGCTAAAAAGTCCCTATTTATGCGGGCTTGCGGACTTTGA
>CANOFI010000036.1 GCA_947565255.1 uncultured Lachnospiraceae bacterium | reverse complement strand
TATGACCGCACTGGACATCATTTGCAAGACGGCAAATTGCACAGGCCACTGGGATAAGTGAGAGGGAAGCAATGCGCAGTTTTCGAAAAAACCTTAATCAAAGTCCCATAGAGTACCTGATTTCCTACCGGCTGAATGAAGCAAAGAAGTTGCTGCGAAGCAGTGAACTGCCTATAACTGAGATTTGCTATGAGTGTGGTTTTTCTGACAGCTCCTACTTTGGGAAAGCATTTCGCAAAGCATATGGACTTTCCCCAAGAGAATATCGTTCTCATAATAAATAAGCAGGGCAGGCGCTCAATTTTGAATTGATTTTTTCTCAATTACCGGGAGGTGGATTTTTGACCAGATTCTGATATAGTGATAGCAGCGACAAAAGTTTTGTTGTATGCAATAAAATTTTGCAGAGGTGTAAAAGGAGGAGATTGGAATGAAATTTGGTCAGATTATCAAAAAATTGCGCCTGGAAGCGGATATGACGCAGGAGCGGCTGTCGGAGCTTCTTTGTATTTCGCCGCAGGCGGTCAGCCGCTGGGAGACGGGCATTGCGATGCCGGATATCGCTCTTTTGCCGTCCCTTGCCAACCTGTTCCATGTAACGACGGATTATCTGCTGGGGATGGACACCTATGAGAAGGATGGGCGCCGGGAGGAGTATGAGGCGGCCTGGAAGGACTACTGGAAGGCTGAGGACAAGGAAGCATGCTATCAAATGGCGGCAAAGGCAGCGGCAGAATATCCCGGAGAGATGAAATACATGGAATGGCTGGCTTCTTCAGAGTATTTATGGGGAATGCAGCAGGAGGAACCGGAGTATGGGCGTTTGCTTGAACAATCCATCCGCCATTACAAACTTGTTTTGAAACAGACTTCCGACAAAGTTTTGTGGGACAATGCCCTCAGGGGAATTGTGATGGCTCTGCATGATGTCGGAAAAAATGAGCAGGCGAGGGAGTATGCGCAGATGCAGGAGGAGGAACAGAAGCGTGACGAATTGCTGAACTGGTGTTTGGAAGGCAATGAGAAAGCAGTTCACAGCCAAAAAATGCTGGATCGTAAGCTTGGAGAGTTTCTGTGGCAGATCAAAGCCGGCGGGCAGAGGATGGAAGCGTATGAGGCTGTAGAGCAGGTTCTTAAGGTTATGATTCCGGATGGAAATTATGTGTATTATCATAATATTTTGCAGTATAACCATATCGATAAAGCGTTTCTTTTCTGCAATCAGAAACAGTATGAGGAAGCGATAGAGGAATTAAAGCGGGCGAGATATCATGCAGAGGAGATGGGAAAGCTGCGTGCCAGGAAAAGCTATCAGTATACCGCGCCGCTTTTTGACCGGCTTTCAGGGGAGGTTGGGGAAGCGGATTCACAGTACACAGATTTGGATGATTTTGTAAATTGTCTGAATAAAAATAGATGCTTTGACCCGGTCCGCGGGCGTGAGGACTTCAAAGCGCTTATGATAAAGTAAAGGTTTCCAGACAGTATACACAGGAGGAACGTTTTGAAGTGTTTGCCCCGCAGCTTGTCAAGTAAAAATATATAAAATAACAATAAAAAAGTTCTTGCATAATATACACTAAGATGATATCATTATGTATATTATAAAAGCGAAATAACCTAAGAAACGCGTGGGTGCGTTGCAGGATTCGTAAGTCCTGCGGAGGCAGTGGCAATTAGGTTATTCTGGCGATTAAGGCAATTTTTTGTTTTGAGGGGAATAGAGTGTATATATGTCAATAAAGAAGCGAAAGAGAAATATGCCATTCACATTACAACAGTATGCTGTGAAACTTGCAGTCATGTTTTGTACGATAGGAATAGGGTTATGGTGTGGATGGCATGATTCATTTAGTGCATTTTATATTGCTTCATTCGTTCAGGCAATAAGCAATATGTATGATTCTTTTGAATTTTTAAAAGGATACAATAAATTTATAACAATATTCCAATTTCTGGCTTTTTTCGGTGCATTAGCAACAGCAATTTTGTCAATAATACATTTTGCCCCTGGTGGAAATTTTGTAGATACCAAAATTTGCCTGGTGTTGATAAGTGTATGTCTAAGCATTCCAGTGTTACATTTTGTGATTGAAGCATTTTTGATGATTCGTAATGATTTATATTAGAAATGAGGTGTCATAGTGATTATTTTAATTTGGATAATAAGTGTTTTCATACTGGCGGTTGTGATAGGTGAAATTAGATTCCGGCAGTTAAGAACAATAAGGAATAGCACGAAAAAACTTAATGTTGAAAAATGGATGAACAGTATTGATAAAAATATAGATGATTTAAGTATAGAGTCCTCTGGTGCAGAATTCGTTTCGACAACAAAATTAGCAATGAGAGGTTCCTGGAGATTAGCACAGGACTTAATTATGAATAAGGATGATTTTACAGAATTGCGAGAGTGTGAATATAGGAAAAGTCTGCATTGAGTGGGGAGTATATGAATATTGATCAGGTCCTGGATGTTTTAAAAAAACATAATATAAGTCACTATCTGACAGAAATAAGTCAAATCCATATGTATACGAAGCATTATTTACTGATAGCTGAAGAGTTATCCGAAGAGGGTGTTGCGTTTTTACAACCGCTAAAAGAACACAGGGATGCATATGACCATTTTAGCAGAATTTTTGCGTTGTCATTAAAGAAAGATGATACAAATTGCCATGAAGAGAAAGAAGCATATATTTTGGATAATATAAAAAAAGCATTTGGTCATGAATACAGAGCTTTTTTTGATATGGCAGACTGGTTTACTTATATTTGCAGGAAATACATTAGAGAGGAACTATCGAATAAGATAAAAAGAAAAAAATATCAGGAGAAGTATGATTTTGAAGATACGAAGAAGTTTATTAATCAATTGCCTTTCTATATTGCTGAATTCAGGGAAAGAAAGGATGTCAGCAAAGAACAGCCGATACTTGAAGAAGTTTTGAAGTATAAAAATATTATGGATAGGTTACTGGAACTATATCAGCAAGTTCAGGATTTGCCGGTGTAAAGGTATTAGAGGCGATATCTAATGCCTTTTTTTGTTGCGGAATATTTCTTTTGCGTACCGTTTACAAATGAAAAAAAATATTATAAAATAAAAGGGATAAAGGGATTGTCTTCCAGCAGAATTTCAAATGCCGCGCACTGGAGCGTGTCAGAAAATGCATGCATGTTCTGGTGGCAGGTCGGCCGGCGAAGCTGTAATAAGATTTTAGGGCATAAAGGAGAAAAAGTATGGCAAATCAGGATTTTTTTGCGGATATTGCATTTGCGCAGCATCCAATCGGCAACAACGATAAGGAAATACCGCCGCGGGAGTTTCAAAAGGAATGCTTTCAGGCATCCAGCGAACCGTTTCCTTATGATAAGGCAAAGGTTTCCCAGCAGTATACCTATGAGGAACGCATAGAAGCGTTTGACCGGCATCTTGCAGAACTCAGAACGGCTTATGCGCCGTTTATGGAAAATCATCTGCCCGAAGTGCAGCAGGGGAAAAAACAGAATCTGCAGAAGTTTGAATTCCGGTATGCCGCTCAGCACGAGGTGTTCACAAATAGAAATGCAGAAGAGGAGGAATGGGAACAGGTCACCATTCCCGATTATCGGGGACCGGAAGGAAAGTGGAGAGGGTATTACCGCACAACATTTTCGGTGACGGACAGAAAAGAGAGTGACCATGTCGTTTTGCAGTTCCAGTGTGTGGACTACAGGGCGTTTGTCTATGTGAACGGGAATTATGTCGGCCAGCATGAAGGCTTTTTTGCGCCATTTTCATTTGACATTACAGACTTTCTGGAAGAAGAAAATGAGTTAACAATAGAGGTGCAGAACGACTACACAACAAAGGGGGATGACGGTCCGGTTGTGGACGGAGACAAAATTTATGCGGCAACGGGACCGGGCTGGGATGACCCGGAGACCGGATGGCATCACTGCCCGCCGGGGGCCGGCCTGCTCGGGGCGGTGAGCGTGGAGGTCCGTCCGCAGTTTTATATCGACGATATTTTTCCAAGGCCGGATATCGATGAAAAACGCGTGGAACTGCGCATCGGCGTGATGAATTATGAGTCGTTTATACCGGAAGGGTTTGACATGGAAGTGGCGCTTGTGCCGAAGAATTTTACAGGCGAAAAGGCTGTGGATTTCCATGCAGAAATAAAAGTAATCGGTATGGGGAAAAATGAATACCGCTATCAGATTCCCATGGAGGAATTTAAACTCTGGAGTCCCGAAACGCCATATTTGTACGGGGCGGTTTGTACGCTGAAAAAGGACGGCGAGATTGTGTCACAGGCGGTAAAGCATTTTGGAATGCGCAAATTTGTGAGCGATGAGACAACGGAGCCGAAGGGCAAATTTTTCTTAAATAACGAGCCCATTATTCTGCGCGGGGCAAATGAAATGGGACATCTGCAGCAGTGCGTGATGCAGGGCAATTTTGAGCAGCTTTGTGATGATATTCTGATTGCAAAGCTGTGCAACATGAATTACTACCGCCTGACGCAGAGACCGGTGCAGGAGGAAATTTATGATTATCTGGATATGCTCGGTATGATGAGCCAGTCAGATTTGCCGCTTTTCAGCACGCTCAGGCGGAATCAGGCGGTGGAGGCTGTCAAACAGTCCGCGGAGATGGAGCATCTTTTAAGGAGCCATCCGAGTGCGGTTATGGTCACTTTTATCAATGAGCCGGTCTGCATCCGAAAAACGGAGGACCCGAACAGCAAGTTTTCGAAGCGCTTTGAGATGAAAGGGCATCGCCATTTATACCGCGATGAGCTCGAAGCATTTTTTTCGGCGGCGAGAAAGATGATTTACATAGAAAATCCGGACCGCGTAATTAAAAATGTCGAGGGGGATTACGACCCGCCGACAGGAGAGGGTATGCCGGACTTCCATACATACACGATGTGGTAT
Organism: uncultured Lachnospiraceae bacterium; assembly: GCA_947565255.1. Classification (GTDB taxonomy): domain Bacteria; phylum Bacillota; class Clostridia; order Lachnospirales; family Lachnospiraceae; genus JAAVZI01. Next base: position 8,344 of record CANOFI010000036.1, on the reverse strand, counting down.
TCCCATCATCCGATTCCGGTTGGAAAGCTGGCAAAAGGCTATATTCCGCCCGTAAAGCAGGGCTGGATGATTGGCTGTGGCGAGTACGGGGCGGAAGGGTTAGACCCGGCGGATTTGATGCGGCGGCGTTATCCAAAAGACTGGCTTCTGACAAATGAAAAGGGAGAATGGTATCCGACCAGAATTGTCCGCGCGCAGATGAATGCCATGCACGGCGACTGGTTTGCGGAAAAGACAACGATGGAGGAATGGGCAAAGGCGAGCCAGATTCACCAGGCCAATGCCACGCGCATAATGACGGACGCATTTCGGAGAAGAAGCGATTACATCGGCCATACCGCCATTCATCTTCTGATTGACGCATGGCCGGCCGGCTGGATGAAAACGCTGGTTGACTGTGAACGCAGGCCGAAGCGGGCCTATTTTGCCTATCAGGATGCGCTCGTTCCATACCGTGTCAATCTCTACTGTGATAAAAAATATGTGTATGCCGGTGAAACTGTGGCGGTGGATGTATGGCTTTTGAATGACACCGGCAAAGTGCAGGAAGGAAAAGTGGTTGCCAGCGTCAGTGTGGACGGTAAGGTGACGGCCAGCTTTGCACATCCGGCGAAGATGGATGCGGCATATGCAGGCTGCATCGGACAGATTCCCATGGAAGTGCCCATGGTGGAAGAAGAAAAGATGGTCTGCCTGGATGCGGCCGTGTACGACAGCGAGGGAAATATTGTAAATACAGAGCGCATGGAGTTTTATGCGTATCCGAAGGCCGACACGCAGGCTCCCGAAGGCAGCCGGATTGCTGTAATTGGCGAAAAGGCGGAACAGATGGCAGACTTGTATGCATACCAGACAGTCAAAGAGGATTGTCAGCAGAACAAAGATGTAGTTGCTAATCCGGACAGCGAAAAAATCCCCATGCTGGTGACAGAGATTGAGGGCAATGAAAAAAAGGTTGCGGACTGGACAGAGCAGGGCAAAACGGCGGTTGTCATCCTGCCGGATATCGAACAGGTAAATGTCGGGATAGGCGGCATTGCCATTGAGACGAAGAAGGGTCCGAAGGTATATTTTGCAGCGTCGAAAAAGGAGCTGGAAGGGTATCATTTTAACTGGATGTACAGCGAGAAGCTGGATTATATGGATATCCTGGGCAGAAAATACATTTTAGGCGATGAAGGCGAAGAACTTGTATACACCTACGGAAAGTCGGGCAAAGATGGAGAAAAGGCGCCGAAGGTACATTTCCCGTTTGTAAAAAAATACAAAACGAAGGGTGACGGGACTCTGTACGTCATCAGTCTGGTTTTAGACGGTAAAATCGGTAACAATGCAAATCTGGATAAGTTTTTAATCGACTGCATCGAAGGAAGAATTTAGGGAGGCTGTTATGATAAAGGAAGAATTAAAAAAAAGGGCGCTGCCGGATGTATTATCCTCAGAAGACGGTACAAGGGCAGTGACAAAGGAGCAGTGGGAAAGAAGAAGAGGAGAGATTGCACAGATTCTGCAGCACGAATACTGTGGATTTGAGCCGCCGCTGCGTCCGCAGACAGAAGGGACAGTGACGTATGAGGACAGCAGGTGTGCCTTTGCGGGAAAAGCGGTGTATCAGAAGGTGGATATTTGCTGCCGGCTGGTGAATGGCGGTTTTACGTTTCCGTGTCATCTGACAAGACCGAAGGGCCGGATGGACGGTGTCGGGGAAACTGAGAAATTTCCGGTATTTGTGTATCTTTCCTTTAGCCAGGCCATGGTGGATGAACTGCTGCCTTTAGAGGAAATCATTGACAACGGATTTGCGGTTGCGGCATTTTACTATCAGGATATTGCGCCGGATACAGACGATGGATTTGCCAACGGCATTGCCGCGGCATATGGGAGAAACCCGTTTGACAGCTGGGGAAAGGTGCGTATGTGGGCATGGGCGGCAAGCCGGGTGACGGACTACCTGCAGACATTAGACTGGGTGGACCAGAACAGAATTGCGGTGGTGGGACACTCGCGCCTTGGAAAGACGGCCCTTGTGGCGGGAGCCTTTGACGAACGGTTCAGCCTGACCATTTCCAATGATTCCGGCGGCGCCGGCGCAGCTATTTTCCGGGGGAAAACGGGGGAGATGGTCAAAAATTTCCGCGGCGGAACGAGCGGACACTGGTTTGCCGGAAACTTCCGCAATTACGTGAGACGGGAAAATGAGATGCCATTTGACATGCATTATCTGCTTTCTATGATTGCGCCGAGAAATCTTTATGTGTGCAGTGCAAAGGAGGACGCCCATGCGGATCCGAGGTCGGAATTTTTGTCCTGCGCGGCGGCGAGCGAGGTGTACGAGACGGTATTCGGGATTGACGGACTGGTGACCGGACAGGACACAATACCGGATGAGCCGGTTGTTTTTCCGGAAGGAAATATCGGGTATCACATGAGAGACGGGCATCATTTCCTGAGCCGTTATGACTGGCAGTGTTTTATGAAGTACCGCAGCGATAGCAGGCATATTTGTTAAGTAATACGAAGTTTTCGAGTTAGTATGTGTATGGCGTATATGTATATAAGTGATTGTAAAATGATAAAATTGTTTTAATTGTATATATAATTGAAACAATATGGCAGTACCACAAACATCTGAACAAATTGTGCTGATTGCAGAGTACCGCAGCATACTATAGGAAACAGCTCTTTTGCAGCTGGATCAACTTTCGGCGGGGCAGCAATGGCTGCGGCCGGAGAATGCGCACACAGATGAAGCTTTGGGCAAATAAAAAATATGCTGTGGAACCGCTGAAAGAATAGTTTTGTACGCGGAATATGCACTAGAAAAAGGAGGGTTTATGAGAAGCAGAATCTACATAAAAAAAGGAGCGAAAAACTGGGAGGAAGGCCTTCCGGTTGGTAATGGAAGACTGGGCGCATCCGTTCCTGGAAAAATTTCTGAGGAAATGATAACGATTAATGAGGAAACAATCTGGTATGGACCGTTCCGCGACCGGAAAAACCCGGACTGCAGAAAAAACATCGATGCAATCCGCAAGCTTCTGCTGGAGGGACATGTGGAACAGGCGCAGTTTATGGCAAGAATGGCGATGACGTCTACTCCGAAATATATGAATCCCTATCAGCCGGCCGGAGATTTGAAAATCCAGTTCCGGGGACATCTGGCAAAGAAAACGGCCAACAGAAGTTATTATCTGGATTTGGACGAGGCGTCGGCCTATGTGAAATATGACATGTTTGACGCACATTATGAGAGAACGCATTTTGTCAGCCAGAAGTACAATGTGCTGGTCATCCGCCTCACCTGCAGTGTTCCCGGTAATTTGAGCATCAGTGCGAATATGAACCGGAAGCCGTTTGAGGAGAACAGCGAAAAGATAGATGACAAAACCGTTTGCAATTACGGGCAGTGCGGTGCCGGAGGAGTGCGGTATTTTACGGGTGTGCGTATGGTGGCAAAGGGTGCTGACGTGCATACGATGGGCGATTTTGTGTATACGGAGCACGCAGATGAGGTCATTTTATACGTTGCGTCGGAAACGGACTTTGGAGGAAATGAATCTTACCGGGAAAACTGCCTTGAACGTCTGGATAATGCCGAAAGGGCGGGGTACGAGGCAATCCGGGACGCGCATTTGAAATGGTATGTTCCGATGTTTGAGCGGGTAAAGCTGGATATCAACGGATGTGAGGAAGATTTCCGGCCTGTGGAGGAACAGCTGGATGAGTTGAAAAATGAAGAGAAAGAGCGGAACGACTATCTGACCGTGCTGCTGTTTAACTATGCGAAATATCTGATGATCAGCAGCTCCTACGACTGTCAGCTGCCGGCAAACCTGCAGGGAATCTGGAACGGGGAATATGTGCCGCCGTGGCAGAGTGAATTTACAATCAATATCAATACAGAAATGAATTACTGGTTTGTGGAAAAGGCCGGGCTTTCGGAATGTCATCTGCCGTTGTTTGCCCTGCTCGACAGAATGGTCGAAAATGGAAAAAAGACCGCAGAAGAGCTGTATGGCTGCCGTGGGTTCTGTGCGCATCACAACACCAGTCTGTGGGCGAATACGGACCCGGAGGGCATTATGTCCGCCTCTCCGTTCTGGCCTATGGGCGGAGCATGGCTGTCCCTGCACTTGTATGAGCATTATCTCTATACCGGGGACGAGGCCTTTTTAAAGGAGCGCGCGCTGCCGGTTATGCGCGAGGCCATCCGTTTTTTTGAAGATTATCTGTATGAGATGGAGGATAAAACTCTGGTGACGGGTCCAAGCGTCTCGCCGGAAAACAGCTACCTGTCTTCTATTGGAGAGAGAGGTGCGCTCTGCATGGGACCGACGATGGATACGCAGATTTTGCGCCAGTTATTCTCCTGGTATCTGCAGGGAAGTGCGGTTTTAGGCGGAAATGAAGAGGAGGATGCACGGATCCAGTCCATGCTTGACCGTCTTCCGCCGACGAAGATTTCTTCGGACGGCAGGGTGATGGAGTGGCTTTCGGAATATGAGGAGCTGGAGCCGGGACACCGGCATATTTCCCATATGTACGGACTGCACCCAGGCAATGAGATTACGCAGGATACGCCCGAATTGTTCCAGGCTGCGGAAAAGACCATTCATGCAAGATTAGAGCGCGGAGGCGGACACACCGGATGGAGCCGGGCATGGATAGCATGCTTTTTTGCAAGGCTGAAAAAGGGAGAAAAAGTGTTTGAAAATATTAACGGCCTTTTGAAAAAATCCATAAAAAATAACCTGTATGATACCCATCCGCCGTTTCAGATTGACGGCAATTTCGGAATTGCGGAGGCGATTCTGGAATCTCTGGTGCAGTCGCATAACAGCTATATTGAGCTGCTTCCGGCGCTGCCCAGAGCCTGGGGCAGCGGAAAGCTCACCGGCGTACGCTTACGGGGTGCGGTGAGCGCTGATTTGGAGTGGAGGGAGCACAAAGTTACTTCCTGTGTGATTACGGCTGACAGAGATGGAAGCGTATCTGTAAAATATGGAGAACAAATGTTCGAAAAAGAAGTAAAGGCCGGACAGGCAGTGAGAATTATATAAAGTCTGGCGGAAGAAATGGTGTTGTAATGAAATAAAAAATATGACAGTCCCTTTTATTGTATGGGTTGTCATATATAAGCAGAATACTGGCATATCAAAACACGCGCCATCTATTTGAAATGTTCTATATAATAGGAAAATATAGTAGAACAATTACAAATGATGTATGGCGCGTGTCTGTATCTCTCATTTTTTATTCAACCGTAACCGATTTCGCCAGATTACGCGGTTTATCGATATCGCAGCCCTTTCCGAGGGATACGTAATATCCGAACAGCTGCAGCGGAATAATCGCAAGCGAATTGGTGAAATACGAGTTGGTCTGCGGAATGTAAATCACATAGTCAGCCGTCTTCTCCACTTCGGTGTTTCCTTCATTCGTAACGGCAAGGACAAAAGCGCCGCGTGTGCGGACCTCCACAATATTGCTGATCATTTTTTTATACAGGGTATCCTGTGTCAGAACAGCCGCAACTAACGTCCCTTCTTCAATCAGGGAAATCGTGCCGTGTTTCAGTTCACCGGCAGCATAAGCCTCCGAGTGAATATAGGAAATTTCTTTAAGCTTTAAGGAGCCTTCCAGGGAGATGGCGTAATCAATGCCGCGTCCGATAAAGAAGACATCCTTCGAGGCAAGGTAGCGGTTGGCAAAGCGCTGTATTTTTTCTTTGTTATTCAAAAGCAGTTCAATCTGGTCCGGGAGCCTCTGCAAATCCTTAATCAGCTCCTGCAGCTGTGCATCATCAATCTGTCCGCGCACATAGGCGAACTTCATGGCCAGCAGATACAGGGCAATCAGCTGTGCACTGTACGCCTTTGTGGTGGCGACGGCGATTTCCGGTCCGGCCCATGTGTACATGACGCTTTCCGCTTCCCTGGCAATGGAGCTTCCGACTACGTTGACAATGCCGAGTACCTTGACATTGTGGGCTTTGGCGTCCCGGAGGGCGGCAAGCGAATCGGCGGTTTCTCCGGACTGGCTGATAACAATGGCCATCGTATTTTCCTCATAAATCGGGTCACGGTAGCGGAATTCGGACGCCAGATCCACCTCCACCGGAATCCGTGCGAGTCCTTCCAATACATATTTTCCGGTGACGCCGGCATGGTAGGCGGAGCCGCAGGCAATGATATACAGTTTTTTAATGGCGCGAATTTCCTCATCCGTCATATTCAGTTCTTCGATTTCAATTTTGTTATCTTTGATGCGCGGATTAGCCGGGGAAATGGTATCGCGCACAGCCTTTGGCTGTTCGTACATTTCCTTCAGCATATAATGCTCATAGCCGCCTTTTTCCGCCGCTGCAACGTCCCACTCAATTGTAGTCGGTTCTTTGGTCAGTTCCTCTTCGTCTACATTATAGAATTTCATGTTTGTCTTTGACAGCCTTACGATTTCTTCGTTTTCTATAAAGTATACCGTTCGGGTGTATTTCAGAACCGCCGGAACATCAGAGGCCAGAATATTGCCGTCCGAGGTGTGTCCCACAATGAGCGGACTGTCCTTTCTGACCGCAAATATTTCATCCGGATGCTGCTTAAAAAGGATGCCGAGGGCATAGGAGCCTTCCACGCGGTGCATAACCTTGGTAATTGCCTCAATAGGATTGCCCTTGTAGTAATAATCCAGAAGGTGGGCAACCACTTCCGTATCCGTCTCCGAGACAAATTCGTATCCGCGGCTTTCCAGACGCCTGCGCAGTTTGATGTAATTTTCGATAATTCCGTTGTGGACAACCGTGATGGATTCATCCATATTAAAATGCGGGTGCGCATTGACGTCAGTTGGCGAACCATGCGTTGCCCAGCGGGTGTGGCCGATGCCGAGACAGCCTGGCAGGGTTTCCCCGTCGTGAGTCAGCTCGTTTAATACTTTCAGACGGCCGACCGATTTCATCATATTAATTTTCGTTCCGTCATACACTGCGATACCGGCCGAATCATATCCCCGGTATTCTAATTTTGCAAGTCCCTCCAGCAGGATAGGAGCTGCCTGGCTTTCGCCGATATATCCAACAATACCACACATAGTATGTTCCTCCATTTACATATTTACTCTATTATAGTATACAATAAATGTGTCTGTTCGTCAAAATAAAAGTATTATTTTTTTGTGATTTTTTGGAAAAGCGGAAGGAAATCCCATTTTTTATAAAATTTTAAGAAAAAAAGATTGTTTTTTTTACAAAAATAGTGTACGATAAAAAAATGTAATAACATGAAATGATAAAATATCGGGAACAATGAGAGAAGAACCGTATCGTTCATTATGAAATTGGCGCAGTCGAGTTAAGTGAAGAAAAATAGGTGATAACCGTTGATAAGAAATAATCAGAAACGGCTGAATCGCATCCATGTGCTAATCGATGCATTAGTGATAGCAGTTTCTTACATTGCCGCGTGGTATTTGAAGTTTGTCAGTCCGTTTTTCGAGAGGGAGGGCGAAGTGCTCTCCTATGAAAAATATATGATAGTATTGATTCTGGTAATCCCGGGATATCTGCTGTTATATTATTTTTTTCAGTTGTACACGCCGAAGCGTCTTTCGGGAAGGCGTGCCGAGATTGGAAGTATTGTAAAAGCCAATACAATCGGGCTGTTGGTTTTTATTCTGGTTTTGTATCTTGGATTTCGTGAAGTACAGTTTTCGCGGGAAATGCTGTTTGTATTTTACTGCGTAAATGTTTTAAATGAAATACTTGTGCGCAATGTGATCCGGCTACTTCTTTATCGCATCCGCAAAAAAGGATATAATTTAAAGCACATTCTGCTGGTAGGATACAGCCGTGCCGCTGAAGGATTTATTGACCGGGTGCGTGCCAATGCGCAGTGGGGTTATAAAATACGCGGCATTTTAGACGACCATATGGAAGCAGGACGGGAGTATCACGGAGTGCGGGTGTTAGGCGGCACGGAGGAGCTTTTGGAGATTTTATCAGAAAATACGCTGGATGAAATTGCCATTACCCTTGGTTTAAGTGAGTATTCCAAACTGGAAAATATTGTGGAGTTGTGCGAAAAATCAGGTGTTCACACAAAATTTATACCGGATTACAACAGCATTCTTCCTACACGGCCTTATACGGAGGATTTGCAGGGACTTCCGGTGATTAATATAAGAAAAGTTCCGTTAAACCGATTAATAAACCGGGTACTCAAACGAACGGTTGATATCGTTGGAGCCAGTGTGGCTCTTGTAGTATTTTCACCGCTGATGCTCCTTACTATGGCTTTGCGTTGGCTGGCTTCGATTCAGATAACCCAACATCGTTTCTGTTTCATCA
>CANOFI010000035.1 GCA_947565255.1 uncultured Lachnospiraceae bacterium | reverse complement strand
TTACCTCGAAGGGACTCCACAAGACCTCTGTCTCTGACATTGTACAGCAGGCAGGTGTGGCAAAAGGTACTTTTTATTTGTATTTTGAGGATAAATACGATTTGAGCAACAAGCTGGTTGCACACAAATCGAGTCAGATATTTGCAAAGGCCTACCACGCCATGCAGAAGGCAGAGCCGCTTCACATTGAAGACAAAATTCTTTTTTTAGTAGAACACATTGTAGATTCTCTGGAAAATAACAAAGCACTGCTGACCTTTATTTCCAAAAATTTAAGCTGGGGCATTTTTAAAGCCGCACTGACGCTGCCCCCCGCTGCAGGAAACATTGATTTTCATCACATTTATTTAAATATGCTGCAAAACAACGAAGTGACCTTCAAAGAGCCGGAGCTGATGTTATTTTTTATCATTGAGCTGGTAAGCTCCTCGTGCTACAGCTCCATCCTGTATGAAGAGCCCGTTCCAATCGGACAGCTCAAGCCCTATCTGTTCAAAAATATCCGTGCTGTCATTGACCAGCACAAGCAGACAGATTAACTCTGCCCATCCTGGCTTTGAAGCCTGCACCGGCGCTGTCTGTCAACCCGTTTTCCCGAAATCACATAATATGCAAAAGGCAGAAAACGCCCGACAAACATACTAAACAGCACACAGCCGGCAATCACAAATAACGGTATCCCGATATATCCAAACAGCTGAACCTTCGTTGTCTGTACAAATTTCTTCGCCAGAAGCTTCAGCGCAATCGTAAGCGCCATTTCATGAAAGGCAAAAATAAAAAAACTATGCCCCGCAAATTTCATAAAAAGCGGTTTCCCTTTGCTTTCCGCAAATACCCTGCTGAATCTGATAAAAAACAAAACGCCGGCCGCAATGGTAATGTGACTCACCATATATCCAAATCCTGTTCCCTGAAACCATACGAAAAGAGTGCCCTCTGCCGCATGGCCCCCGCGCGGAAAATTAAGATATGCCGTAATTCCCACAAGCGCTCCATACACAGCCGCTGCTGCCGCACAGGGCACCGAATCCAGCTGTTCCATATGCAGGTCATACTTCACGATATAGTATCCAAGAACAAAAAACACGACTCCCTGGCCGGAAAGCTCTGTCCCGCCGATAAAAGGTATGGAAAACGGAAGCAGCCACAAACACCCGATCACAGCTAACGTTATCCCCGGAAATGCATCCACGCACTTTTTTATTCCCGTCGCCGCTGCATTCAGCAGGAGCAAATCCCTTAAAAACCAGGTCGGATACAGCACCGGATATTCATCAATAAAATTGCCGAAATAAGCATCCAGCCATCCAAGAATTCCCCATTCCGCAATTTTACTCTGCGGCGTCACAAAATAAGGCAGCGTAAAATCAAAAAACTGTGCAAAATAAAAAAACAAAATCCAGCAGCTGTTTAAAATCACATAAGGGATTAACAGCGTATAGACCTTTTTCGACATATTTTGTTTCCACGTAAATTCGCGGCGGTACAGCAGCACAGATGAAATCAGAAAAAATGCCGGTACCGCCGCTCTTGCAACGACCTGTGAAACAATATATCTGCCCCACTCCAGCCATGGCGCTGCACGAAGCTGTACATTGCCGTCCACAAAGGTAATTTCCTCCCTATAGGCATGTACCAGCACGACCAGCACCATGAGAAGTCCTTTTAAAATATAAATTCTTTCAGATGTTTTTTTGTCAATTGCATACATTCTTTCATCTGCCTCTTATCCTTTTATTGAGGCACATCCTTCATGCTGAAGCTGATTCTTCCCATCTTGTCCTTGCCAAGACAGACAACCTTTACAACATCTCCCAGAGTCAGAACATCCTCGACGCGGTTGATTCTCTCCCTGGAAATTTTGGAAATATGCACCATCCCCTCTTTTCCCGGTGCAAACTCAAGAAATGCCCCGAATTCTTTGATGCTGACAACGGTTCCGGTAAAGAGCTGTCCTTCCTCAAATTCGGTCGTGATAATTTCAATCATCTTAACCGCGTCATCAATTCCCTTTGCGTCAACACCGCATACGGAAACCGCGCCTTCATCCGTGATATCAATCTTCACTCCGGTCCGCTCGATAATGGTATTGATCGTCTTTCCTCTCTGTCCGACCACATCGCCAATCTGTGACGGGTCAATCTGAATCTGGCGGATTTTCGGAGCCAGTGCGCCGACCTCTTTTCTCGGCTCTTCAATGGCACGCCTCATACACTGCTCCATAATAAATAACCTTGCCTCGCGGCAGCGCTTAATAGCGCCCTCCACGATCGGACGCGTCAGGCCGTGAATCTTAATATCCATCTGGATTGCTGTAATTCCATCCTCTGTTCCGGTCACCTTAAAGTCCATATCTCCAAAGAAATCCTCCAGTCCCTGGATATCCGTCAGCAGGATATAATCCTCGTCCGTTTCTCCCGTTACCAGTCCGCACGAAATTCCGGCCACCATCTTTTTAATCGGAACACCTGCTGCCATCAGGGACATGCATGATGCACATGTGGACGCCATGGAAGTCGAGCCGTTAGACTCAAATGTCTCTGACACAGTACGGATTGCGTACGGAAATTCCTCCTCAGACGGAAGCACCGGAAGCAATGCCCTCTCTGCCAGCGCACCGTGTCCGATCTCCCGGCGTCCCGGTCCGCGGGACGGCTTAGTCTCTCCCACCGAATATGACGGGAAATTATAATGATGCATGTATCTCTTTGACGTCTCAAATTCATCCAGTCCGTCTAACCGCTGCGCATCCGACAGCGGCGCCAGCGTACATACATTACAAATCTGCGTCTGTCCGCGGGTAAACATCGCAGAGCCGTGTACTCTCGGTATAATATCAACCTCTGCAGCCAGCGGACGAATCTGCGTAACAGCCCTTCCATCCGGTCTCTTCTGGTCTTTTAAAATCATCTTGCGGACGGTCTTTTTCTGGTACTGATAGACTGCCTCGTCAATCAGACCTAACCATTCCTCATTGTCCGCCCAGAGTTCCTCCAGCTTGTCCTTAATCTGGCGGATATTTTCCTCTCTTACCTGCTTTTCATCTGTGAAAACAGCCTCCTCCATCTCCTGCGGAGTGACGGCCTCATAAAGAGCCGCGAACAGCTCGTCCGGAATGGCACAACTTGTATACTCATGCTTTGGCTTTCCAACCTCCGCCACAATGTTATTGATAAATGCAATAACCTCCTGATTGACCGCATGCGCCGCATAAATCGCCTCAATCATCTTATCCTCCGGAACCTCATTGGCACCGGCTTCAATCATAATCACCTTTTCTGCCGTAGAAGCAACTGTAAGCTTCAAGTCCGAAACCTGATTCTGTTCAGAATTCGGATTGATGATAAACTTTCCGTCAATCATTCCAACCTGTGTCGTTGCGCACGGACCGTCGAATGGAATATCCGAAATAGCCGTCGCAATTGCGGAGCCGAGCATAGCCGTCAGCTCAGGACTGCACTCCGGATCCACGGACATCACCATATTATTTAATGTCACATCATTTCTGTAATCCTTCGGAAACAGAGGACGCATCGGCCGGTCAATGACACGTGAGGTCAGAATCGCATTTTCCGATGCCTTTCCTTCCCTTCTGTTAAACCCTCCCGGAATCTTTCCGACAGAATACATTTTCTCCTCAAATTCTACGCTTAACGGGAAAAAGTCAATTCCCTCCCTCGGCTTCTCGGAAGCGGTCGCAGTTGATAAGACAACCGTATCCCCGTAATGCATAAATGCAGCGCCGTTTGCCTGGGCAGCAACACGCCCGATGTCAACCGTCAGTGTTCTTCCCGCAAGCTCCATTGAATAACTCTTGTACATTTTTTCCATCCTTTCTTTTTTGATGAAAGCCTCCGAAACTACTGAAAAAACCAAGCTCTGCCCCAAGTTCTTACTTTTTTCAGTGGTCTCGGCAGCTCCTTTCATCTTTTTATACTGATAGGGGCTGTCACAAAATGACACGCAGACAAATATATCGTATGCAACACCCGATGCTGCAGTCAAATTATTGTGTCAGCGGTTATTTTGAAAACGGCCCCTATTGCATTCATCCAAATCCAGCTTATTTTCTAATTCCAAGTCGTTCAATCAGAGAACGATATCTGTCAATATCTTTTTTCTTTAAATATGCCAGCAGGCCTCTTCTCTGACCTACCATTTTAAGAAGTCCCCTTCTTGAATGATGGTCCTTCTTATGAATCTTCAAATGCTCTGTCAATTCGTTAATCCTTGTCGTAAGAATTGCAATCTGCACTTCCGGTGAACCCGTATCACCCGGCTTTGTCGCATATTCTTCCATAACTGCTGCTTTCTTCTCCTTTGAAATCATGTTTCAAGTCCTCCTTCATCTTATAAACGCCTGGTATTAAGAAACGGCTGGAGTCATCCGAATTTCCGAATACCGGCTTTCTCCTGTCATGCGCCGGAACATCCGCCTTTCAGGCAAAATATCCCTTAAACGCCATACTAGGAAAGTATATCACAACTTTCCTAGTTTGTAAACATATTTATTCAATTTTTCTTTATTCCTTCAAAATGCTTTACCGTACACGGCGGATTGTAACCGGCGTTCTGTAATATGCATTGGAAACCTTGATTCCGGTTCTTTCTGTGCTGGCATGTACAATTTTTCCGCCGCCGATATACATCGCAACATGATTGATTCCGCCGCCGCTGCCGTAAAACATCAAATCACCCGGCTGTACATCCCCGGAACTAACCTTAGAACCGCAGCGTGCCTGTGCGGAAGAGGAATGCGGCAGCGCCACGCCGAACTTCGCATAAACGCTCATCGTAAATCCAGAGCAGTCCGCACCCTTCGTCAGGCTGGTTCCTCCATACACATACGGATTGCCGACAAACTGCATTGCATAATCCACTACGGAAGAACAGTCCTTGGCAGGTTTCGTTGACTTACTGCCCTTCTTACCTTCGGATTTGTCAGACTTTTTGTTTTTGGAAGATGATTTTTCTTCTTTTTCCTCCGGTTCTTCCTGAACAATTGCTTCGCCCCGCGGCAGTGTATACTCAATTGTAACATAATCCTGTTTTACATATCCAATGAGACTGTCCGCCTCCGACCAGATTTTCAGCCAGCCGTCCGCTGTCTCAACAATATTAAGCTTCTGATCCAATGCCACCATTCCAAGAACAGCAGCACTCTCGCTCGGTTGTTCCCTTACATACAATGTATCTGTATTCACTCTTGCATAGGCAATCTTAAGCTGCTCGGCCAATTCCCATGCAGCATCGCTTGTCACAAGATATTCAGCCTTCACATAGCCGTACACACCGTTTGTGACAACCCCATACCAGCCGTCCTCAACCGATAAAATCTCACATGCCTGGTTCTTTCCTAATTTGCCGCATACTTTAGCGGTCTCAGACTTTTCCAGACGGATATTGACATAATTCTCTACGTTAGCGGCAATTCCCGGATTGGAAAATCCCTCATATACCGGTCTCTGCGGCTGCACTGCCTGCTGGGACACCGGACCTGCTACCTGCTGGGATGCTTGTCCAACCGTCTGAACGGACACTTCCTGTATCTGGTCATCTGCCCCTTCATCGCTTGCCCAGAACTCTGCCTCATTCATTCCAAGGCTGGTCTTTGCCGCATCCTCCATCTTAGAAAGCATGGCGGGCGCATGACTGGCCTGGCTGCCCTGTACAACCTCTACTTCCTTCATCTGTGTTGTAACCCCGGCGGTCTGCATCAGGGTGTAAACCGTTGTCTTCTTCTCTACATCCTTCCCGCCGAATGCCAGCGCACCTGCACCGACAACTACAACTCCGGCTGCCGCTGCTGCCGCAACCCTTACTTTCTTTTGTGAAACTGCTTCCTTTATAATCTTTTTTATGTCTGACTTCTTCTGAAATGCTGTTTTTCTTTTAAATTTAAATTCCGGTATCATGAATCTCTCCTAAAATATTGACAAACATTGACTTGTTCCTTTGTATTAGTATAAATAAATATTACATAATTATTACAACTATCACATCTATTATAACATTTTCATTACATTTGTCAATGCCTTTTTCTTCATTTTCTCAAATTTATGTAAATCATTCGACACCAAAATATATTTTTCCCCCGGCCACATCATCTTGTAGCTGTCTTATCAGCTGTTCTTTTGTCTTAAATTTGCACTCTCTGCGTTTAAAATGTAACAATTCAACTACAAGTTCCTTTCCATAAATATCCTGATTAAAGCAATAGATATGGGTTTCCGCCCCTTTTGCATACCCTTCCCCGATTGTCGGCTTCGTACCTATATTTGTAATTGCAGGATACTGTCTGCCATCAATATATGCCCTTGAGAAATACACGCCGTTTGGCGGAAGCAGCTTATTTTGATTTACCATAATATTAGCAGTCGGAATTCCCCAGGTTCTGCCCATCTGGTTTCCTTTTACCACAATTCCTTCCATAAAAAAAGCAAATCCAAGCATCTGATTTACCTGTTCCATATCGCCTTTGCAGATTTGTTCACGGATTTTTGTACTGCTGACTGCCTGATAATATTTCTCACCGTCATTTATGCTGTCAAGCGCCATACATTCTTTCTCGATGACCTCCAGTTCAAATGCACCTGCCTTCGCATAACGCCGAAGCAGCCGTACATCTCCCCTGCGCTCCCGTCCAAACCGAAAATCCTCTCCTACGGCAAGATATCCCGTATGAAGCTTTTTACAGAGAATCTCCTCCACAAACGGTTCTGCTTCCATTTCTGCAAACTCCTCCGCAAACGGACACACAAAAAGGCAGGATACGCCAAACCGCTCAAATAATCTGCTGCGCTCCTTCTGCGTGAAAATGACACTGTTTTCCTGCTGAAAAAAAAGGCGGGGCGACACATCAAAGGTAAAAGCAACCGGCACATAACCCGCCTGCTGCTTTCCCGTTATTTTTTTTATTAACTTTTGATGTCCGAGATGAAGTCCCTCGAATTTGCCAATTGCCACCGCCGTTTTTTCATAGGAAATTTCTTTTACCTGTGTTACGATTTCCATCTATTTCGACTCCCAAAACATTTTCAGCGGAACATATACATCCCGTTCCTTCTTCCATTGATAGATACCGATAAACTGCCCTTTTGAATCATACATGCGCACCCGCTGCCCATCTTTCTGCTCTTTTGGCTGCTCACTGTAAGCCTGTCTTTGGCACTGGTGCAATGCTACCTGACTTCCATTATAAACTAGCTTGTTGCACGATTCCTTTACGCAGATTTTCGGATACTGCAAAAACAGCGTATCCACCTTCCGCACTGCCTCCTGAAGCCGGTTTTCATCTGCCATCTGCTGTATCTGGTCGAGACGCAGGCTGTCTTTTAACAGAAATTTTCCGACCTGGATGCGGAGCAGCTCTTCCATACAGCCGCCGCAGCCAAGCTTCTGGCCAATATCATGACACAGGGTTCTGACATATGTCCCCTTTGAACAGTTCACCTCTATTGTTACGCGGGGAAGCTGTATCTCCCTGATTGTGATACGGTATATAACAACATTTCTCGCCCTGCGCTCCACTTCCATGCCGGCCCTCGCCAGTTCATACAGCCTTTTTCCATCCACCTTCAGTGCAGAGTACATCGGGGGGATCTGACTATAAAAACCGACAAATCCGTTAACAGCCTGACGTACAGCCTCCTCATCCACCGTAACCGGCCGCTCCTCTAAAACTGTACCTGAGCTGTCCTGCGTATCTGTGACAACTCCTAAAAGCAGCGTTGCAATATATGTTTTATCCTCTTTTGCCAGAAGCTCGCATACCTTTGTCGCCTTGCCGAGACACACCGGCAAAACCCCTTCCGCATCCGGGTCCAGCGTTCCGGTATGCCCGATTTTTTTTTGTTTTAAAATCCCACGGAGCTTTGCCACAACATCGTGGGATGTAAAGCCTTTTTCCTTATAGACGTTTATCATTCCGTTCATCATTCATCTTCGCCCGCATCTGCCCTGTCATTCTGGTTGACATCATCAATCAGCTTTGACATATTTACGCCATATTCAATTGATTTATCTAAAATAAACTGAATCTGCGGCGTATTCCGCAAATTTATTGTGCCTGCCAGCTGTTTGCGGATATAGCCTTCTGCACTTTTCAGTCCTGCAAGTGTGTCTTCCTGTGCTTTTTCGTCACCCAGCACACTGATATATGCCTTGCAGGTTTTCAAATCCGGAGCAACCTCCACAGATACCACCGAAGTCATTACGTGGATTCTCGGATCTTTGATTTCATTCCGGATAATATTGCTTAATTCCTTTTGTACCTCACCGTTTATGCGGGTATTTTTTATGCTATTCTTCCTCATATTTTCGCCTCCATCCATCGAGCGCCCCGGCGGCTGTAAAACAACCGGAGCAACCGCTGTGTCGTCCGCAAAGCAGCTGTGAAATAGAACAGATGTTCTGTTTTTGCTGTGCGGAATTATCGTGGAACTTCTACCATTTTATAAGATTCAAACAAATCACCTTCTTTGATATCATTAAATTTTTCAAGTACAAGACCACATTCATATCCTGCTTTTACTTCTTTGACATCATCTTTAAATCGTTTCAGAGAAGCCAGCGGGCCATCAAAAATGACTATATTGTCTCTTGTCAGACGCACCTGGCATCCCCGCTCGAACATCCCGTCTAATATATAGGATCCGGCAATCGTGCCAACACCGGAAGCCCTGAAGGTCTGGCGCACCTCTGCGTGGCCCAGCACTTTTTCTTCAAATACCGGATCTAAAAGTCCCTTCATGGCTGCCTCAACATCCTCAATAGCATTATAAATTACACGGTATAACCTTAAATCTACACCCTCTCTGTCCGCAATTCCCTTTGCGGTGGTATCCGGACGTACATTAAATCCGATAATAATTGCATTGGATGCGGATGCCAGAATCACATCCGATTCATTAATCGCACCGACGCCGCCATGAATCACCTTCACGACCACTTCTTCATTCGAAAGTTTTTCAAGACTCTGTTTCACTGCTTCCACGGAGCCCTGCACATCGGCCTTCACAATCAGATTCAGCTCTTTTACATTTCCGGCCTGGATTTGCGAGAACAAATCGTCTAAGGACATTTTCTGTTTTGTATCCTCTAAGAGCTTTTCACGGTTTTGCGAAATGAAGGTTTCGGCAAAGCTTCTTGCCTCCTTGTCATTCGGCATCGCCATGAAAATTTCCCCTGCATTGGGCACATCGTTCAGGCCTAAAATTTCTACCGGAGTTGAAGGCCCTGCCTCTTTTACCCTTCTGCCATTGTCATCCATCATGGCGCGGACCTTGCCATAGCAGGAGCCCGCCGCAACTGCCTCTCCCACACGAAGCGTGCCTTTCTGCACCAGTACCGTGGCAACCGGGCCTTTGCCTTTATCCAGCTGGGCCTCGATGACAAGACCTCTCGCTCTCCTTCTCGGATTTGCTTTCAGCTCACAGACCTCAGCAGTCAGAAGAATCATTTCCAGTAAATCGTCAATTCCATCATGTGTATGGGCAGAAACCGGTACAAAAATGGTGCTTCCTCCCCAGTCCTCCGCAATCAATTCATGCTCTGCCAGTTCCTGCTTTACCCGGTCAATATTTGCACTCGGCTTATCAATTTTGTTAATTGCAACAATAATCTCAATTCCGGCTGCCTTTGCATGATTAATGGCTTCTATCGTCTGCGGCATTACACCGTCGTCTGCGGCAACTACCAAAATAGCAATATCCGTAGAATTTGCTCCGCGCATACGCATTGCAGTAAAGGCCTCGTGTCCGGGCGTGTCTAAAAACGTAATTTTCTGCCCGTTGATATTTACGACGTACGCACCGATATGCTGCGTGATGCCGCCAGCCTCCCTGTCAATAACATGGGTGTCGCGGATTGCATCAAGCAGAGAGGTTTTTCCATGGTCTACATGCCCCATCACACACACGACCGGCGGTCTTGCAGTCATCTTGCTCTCATCTTCCTCGTCTTCTTTCAGAAGCTCTGCAATCACATCAATTTTTTCTTCCGGTTCTGCAATGCAGTTATACTCCAATGCAATTTCCTCTGCCATATCAAAATCAATGTCCTGATTTACCGTTACCATTTTCCCCTGCAGAAACAGTTTTTTGACAATCTCCGAAGCCTTTACCTTCATTTTATCCGCCAGTTCACTGATGGTAAGAGTCGGCGGAAGCTGAATGGTTTTAATCGTATCTTCCGGCTCCTTCTTCGGCTGCGGCGCCGGCTGCTGGTTCGGGTTTTTCTTATTTTTTCCCTGCTGTTTATTGCTGTTCGGGCGATTATTATTTTGTCCACCCCTGGGAGACGGTGCCGGATATCCCCCCTGCCTTCCATTTTTCTGCTTTTCCTGCTTTTTGGCTTTTCCGCTGTTCTGGGGATTGTATACCTGCGTAATATTATCCTTCTTTTTCTCACGCTCCGGTTTTTTCCCTGTCTGCATTTTTTTAGGCTGTTCCGACTTTTTGATATTCTGAGGTTTTCTGCCATTTGGGGACTGCTTTTGTTCCGGCTGTCCGGACACATGCTGCCTCGGCTGTTTTTCTCTGCCCGCCTGCCTCTTTTCTGGTTGTTTTTCCTTATTCTCACTATCTGTCCTTTTTGATTTCGCTCTTTCCGGCGTATTGGCAGCCATCTTCCCGGACTGCTGCTTTCTGACCGGTTTTTCCTGTTTTTCTTTTTCAGGCTGTTTTCCTTTTTCCAGCACATTCCGGACCATATCAGCCTGCGCCTCCTCCAGTCCGGAAGAAGCTACCTTCCCTGTCACACCGTTGTCTGCTAAAATAGTAAGAATTTCTTTGCTCGTTTTATCTAATTTTTTTGCTAAATCATATACTCTTATTTTTGCCATTCTTTACCCTCCATCTTCTATTCGGATTTTCATGACCTGCAATTCATATCGTCAAATCATTTTTCAGCCTCTGCCTTCAGTTTCTCTATCAATGCATCTGCAAAGCCCTCATCAAGCACCGCCATGGAAGAGCGCTGCCCTTTTCCCATGGCATGCCCCAGTCCTTCTTTCTCTCCAAAGAAAAAGACCGGCACCTGATAGAATTTACACATGTTATTAAATTTTTTCTTTGTATTATCTGAAGCATCGGACGCAATGACTACCAGATATGCACATTTGCTTTTCACTGCCTTTTCTACCGAGAACTCTCCGCTTACTGTCCTGCGGGCCCTTGTGGCAAGCCCAATCATGGAAAGCACCTTATTTTGCTTCAATTGCTTTCAGCTCCTCCCTTAACTGCCCATATACAGCCTCCGGTATCTGCATTTTCAAAGAGCGCTCCAGGCCTTTGTTTTTGACGGCTTTGCAAAGACAGTCCTGTGAAAAGCACAGATATGCCCCGCGGCCGTTTTTTTTGCCGGTGGTGTCCAGTACAATGTCTCCCTCCGGCGTTTTTATGACCCGGAGCATTTCTTTTTTATTTTTCATTTCCCGGCAGCCAGTGCACTGGCGCATCGGTATCTTTCTTGTTGTACTCAATTTATCACTTCCTGCTTCAGCTTTCTTATTTTCCCATCTATATAGAAAATTTCAGAGGGTTATTCGAGTTCTTCGTCTGCGGCGTCCCTGTCCTCTTCTCTTTCGCCGCTTTCTCTTGCCTGACTCTCACTCTTAATATCAATCTTAAACCCGGTCAGCCTTGCCGCAAGCCTCGCATTCTGCCCTTCCTTGCCAATTGCCAGGGAAAGCTGGTAATCCGGTACAATGACTTTTGCACTTTTTTCATCTGCATTGGCAACTACGGAAACAACCTTGGCCGGATTCAGTGCATTTTCAATGAGAACCGCCGGATTGTCGCTCCAGTTAATAATATCAATTTTCTCCCCGCGAAGCTCATTGACAATCGCATTCACCCTTGCGCCGTTCATTCCCACGCAGGCTCCGACAGGATCCACATCCGGATTGTGGGACATGACAGCCATCTTTGTCCTTGAACCGGCCTCTCTGGAAATGCCCATGATTTCGACAACTCCGTCTTTTACCTCCGTCACCTCAGCCTCGAACAAACGTTTTACCAGCTCCGGATGGGAACGGGAAACCATCACTCTTGGCCCTTTTGTCGTATCCTTGACTTCCATAATGTATAACTTAATCCGCTCCGTCGGTTTGAATACTTCCCCTTTTACCTGCTCCTTTTCCGTCAGGATTGCGTCAACCTTTCCGAGATTAATGCTGATATTTTTTCCGATATAACGCTGTACAATGCCGGTTACAATATCCTTTTCCCTGTCATAATACTGATAGAACAATACTTTTCTTTCTTCCTCGCGGATTTTCTGCAAAATTACATTTTTGGCATTCTGCGTTGCAATGCGTCCGAATTCCTTTGATTCAATCGGTATGTTGACAACATCGCCTATCTCATAAGAAGCATCCTGCATTTTCGCATTTGTCAGACTAATCTCCATAACCGGGTCTTCCACGGTCTCCACAACTGTCTTTTCAGCCAGCACCGTGAAATCCCCTGTCTCACGGTCAATCGTTACCTTTACATTATCTGACTTGCCGAAATGATTCTTGCAGGCAGTAATCAGAGAATTTTCGATCGCCTCTAACAATGTCTCTTTGCTGATATCCTTCTCCTTTTCCAGGATATCCAACGCCTCTATCAGTTCCTTATTCATTTTTTCTTACTCCTCCTTTTTCATTCCTTATCAAAAATAAAATGCCAGATGAATCAATGCAATCTCGTCCCGTCTGAATACCATCTCTGTCTGGTCTTCTGACTGAATGGTAACCGTGTCTTTATCATATGCCGTAAGGCAGCCGGTAAATTCCTTCCTGCCTTCTATTTTTCTGAACGTCCGGACTTCCACTTCTTTTCCAATGCTTCTTGCAAAATCCTTCTCTTTTTTCAGCGGCCGCTCGAGTCCCGGCGAGCTGACCTCCAGAATATAAGAACCATCTATAAAATCCTGTTCATCCAGCAAGTCCCCTAATTCCCTGTGTACCAGCTCGCAGTCATCCACAAAGATGCCTCCCTCTTTGTCAATATAGCATCTTAAGTACCAGCTTGTGCCTTCCTTTACATATTCCACATCCACCAGTTCAAACTGATATTTTTGCACAATGGGAAGCACGAGCGCCTCCGTACGCGATTCATATTCTTCTTTCCTTGTCATGCATTCACCTTCTTTCTAATGGAAAATTCCTGAAACTATCTTTCGATAATCTCAGGAATTTCCTTGGGTTGGGCTATTCTTTACAAGAATAACAGCTCGTAGGGGAATCGAACCCCTGTTTCCGCCGTGAGAGGGCGGCGTCTT
>CANOFI010000034.1 GCA_947565255.1 uncultured Lachnospiraceae bacterium | reverse complement strand
ACCGTCTTTTATCACGTTTACTAATCTTTTCATCAATCCTATATTCTCATCTCCTCCACTTAAATATTATATGATTTTATCAAATTTGATTTTAAACCTTTTCAGCTTATATGCACTTTAATAAACCGAATTTTAAAAATTTATTAGAAATATTTTTTCATTAATGATTAAATAAATATCAAATCAAACACTTGAATAAATCGTATTCTCCTTATCTAAATCTATCCCTCACCAATTAATTTTTCTAACTATTTTTATATTTTAAAACAAATTTTCGCACAATTAAAGGGACTATTGTTTATTAGTGCTGTATCTAAAGTTGTGATTTTATCTATTTAACCTTTACAATAAAATAAATATACCTATTCTTTTTTCCTTTTCTTCTATATTAAATTTATTTTTATAACCATTTTCAGCTTTTCTTTTCACTATTATGTCAATTCCAATAAATTCAACGCTGCTTTCAGAATTGCCTGAGCATCCTTTAATGAAATCCTTCCATCCTCATCCATATCCGCTGCCGTAGCTGCCTTCTCCTCCAAAGCAGCCAGATTCAGCGCCGCTTTTAAAGCCAGTTTCGCATCTTCTATATCAACCTCCCCGTCAGAATTGACATCGCCCCATTTGGGCTTTTTCGCTTCTTCTTCCTTTTCTTTCAATGACTCTTGTGTATCCCACAGCGCGGTATCCGTCAGCGTAAGCGTAAATGCCGGAACAACTCCGCAATATGCAGAATCACCATAAATTTTAAAATGTCCCCATTCTGTCCATCCAACTACCGGGTTATCAGCAATAACACCATTAAAATCAACAAAACATTTATATCCAGAGGGATCATCTACACCTTCATACCACCACGAGCAGCGTCCACCCTCTTTACTGTCTCCACCTACCCTTGCGTGTGTATAATCTGTTTCACGGACAAGCCTTACAGAAAGGTTATAATAAAAACTTACATTTCTAAATTCCAACGGTTCAATATAATTTATCTTATCCCTTTTTATTACCCAGGAACCAAAAACTTTATTTGCTGTAAATGTAATTGCCTCCTGCTGTTCCTTTGAAAAAGCATCTCCCATAAACCCCTGTCCTTTTTCCTTTCCATTCATCCACTTATGTCCCTGGTTATAAAAAAATCTGTTCAGCGCATATTCCGACAGTACAAAAGCGGTTTCTCCCTCCATTTTTATAACTTTCCATTTCAGCGGCTCGTATTTAAAGTAACGGTACTTACTTTTCCCAAATCTCTCAACTGTGCTGAACTCCGGACACATATCCTCCTTCGTCATCCTCCGGTACTTTTCCCCATTGACAACCGCATCGCCGCTGACATATTCCGCATTGATAATATCACTGGTCAGCTGTTCTCCCGTCACCTCGCCCTGCGGATAACTGCCAAAATAAATATAAGAAAATTCCACCGCCCCCGTGCTGGCGTTTATTACCGGATTGTGCAGCTGCGCCCTTTTATCTGTGACCGCCTCCCCGGTTACTGTTTTTCCTCTTTTCCATGCGTCTTTCGCTTCACTTCCTTCACTCACTGCACCGTTATTTGCTGCATCGTTTACAGTACTGCTGGCATCAGCCTCTTTCTTTTCTTCATTGGCAGAACGTATGTTCTGTTTCGCTGTGACCGCCTTCCCCGTATTCGTTATTCCAAAGCACATGGCTCCCGCCAGTACGACCGCTGCTACTTTTTTGACTGTTGTTTTCTTCATTATTGTTTTTCTCATTTTCTTCCTCTCTTTCTATTTTTTATTTATTCTTATAACCTTTCTCAGCTTTCCTTTTTCATCGTTGTTTTTCCCATTTTCTCTTGCCTCCTTCTCTCTTTCTCCCGCACTGCCGCCCGGTTTTCTCCTCGTTTTTCTTTCCAGTACACCGCTTCATTCCCTGTTTTTCGTTTATACAGCGCCGCTGTTTTGGATTAATTTATTCATCGGAAATACAAACTTCCCCGTTCCGTTTCAATCCTAATGAAACAAACGCCACTGATATGCTTAACAACACATCAGTGGCTGCGGCTGAAAAATTCAACGCGGTCCGGCAAACAAAACCTTACGTCTCCTTTGCATTTATACTCTATTTATACCATATTCTACCATTTTTTACAATAGGCATTGAGGCAACGGCCAAATGTTACCTTTAACGTCACAGCATTCCCGTCCAGCCATACAGCGGATAAAGCGAAGCCCATCCCGCAAAGGAAAAGCCAAGCAGCTTTAAAAGCATTGGCACTGCCAGAAACAGCAGTGCAAAAAATATCGTCTGCACCTGATTTTTTCTCCAGCCTGATACCACCATGGTAAGCCACGTCACTAAAACTGCAGCCACAATCTGCGAAAGAAGGAAAAGAATAAGAAAACACCCAACAGGCAGCGAAACAGCAAATGCAGAAAAATACGGAATATTCCGAATCGTATCAAAAAAGGCGTGCATCGGATAAACAGAAGCGATGCGCCACATACGGCATACAGCCGAAATGAGTACAAGTACCGCTGCCGCCACACTTAAAATCAAAGCCTTGCAAATCATAATTTTCCTTTTTCCGGCTTTTGCTGCGCCGATTACATACAGCGAACCGTTCTGATACTCCATGGACACCGCACCGCTTGCGGCAAGAAGAAGTCCAATGGATAAAATCAGAAAATCAACCGAAAAGGAATCCTCCAGAACACCAAACAAAAAGAGATATCCGGTATCATACACAAAGCCTCCTCCATCCTTTCTGATGCGTGCATACTGTTCCTCCACCCGCTCAAAAGCAGGATAAAAAGCGAGTGTCATATTCGCCTGCGCCTTCAAATCATCCGCCGCATCCAGGCTGAGCCCTCCTTCCTCTACCATCCTTTCAAGCCGCTCTATTTTTTCAAATGCCTCATCATAACGGGCTTTTTCAGAGGCAATCAGCTTTTCCTTTTCATCTGTCAGCTCTCCCTCCAGCTCCATCATCATGCTCTGGTAATACTGCTCCTCCACCGACGGCAAATAGGATCGGCCAGCGCTTCGGTATACCAGCAGTACTGCAAATACCAAAAGAACCGGCAGTGCCCGGTTTGTGACCAGAATTTTGTAACACTCATGCCGCAGCATGCCTGCATGGGGACGGAATGGGATGGAAAAAGGCAGGTGCAGCTTTCTTGCCTCAAACGTGCGCATATGACAGAAAACCCACAGATTTGCACCGATTCCGGCCATACAAATCAAAAAAATCAATCCCAGAGAACAGACCAGCCTGGAGACAGGCGCCCCCAACAAGTTAAAATTCAAATATCCGCCGTACATATTTTCCGTTTTCAAAAGTCCCACCGGACTCAGATACTTCACTGCCGAAAATATTGAACCTGCCGGAATCACATAATATAACAGCGCACTCCCGCCAATCAGCCCCGCACCCGCCAGAAACGGCAGCGCCGTAATGCCGCATAAAATGCTGAAAACCATCAGCGCCGCGCCAATTCCAAACAATACAAGCGCCTTGGTCAGCACAGACAGCAAAAGATACCCCAAAATGCTGACGGACAGACTGCTTTCGGTATAAGCGGCAACCGACTGAAGTCCCGCCCCAAAATCCGGCCAGCCTGCACTCTGTCCAAAAAAAACAACACTTACCATATAAAACAGCGCCGTCACAAAGACACAGTGGACAAAAAGCGCCGTAATTTTTGCCGCAATGCTGTGAAAAACACCATATTTTGTGCTGCGGGTTATAAAAAACAGCTTTTTCTCTTTTTCTTCCGCAATCAGACTGCCCACAAACAGCATACAATTTAAGACGAGCAAAAGGTCGGTCCATACGTTCTGCATCGCCGTGACAATCCCCTTTGAAGGGACAAACCGTATAGTCTCATCGCTTAAATCCGCGTAATCTGCCGCGCTTTTTAGCAGATTGCGATGGCTGTAAGTATCCTCCTGCTGCCCGCCAAAAATCGAAATTTTGCTGAGCACAGTTTTATTTTCCTGAATGGAGCGCAGATATTCCCCATAACCGGAAACCTTCTGCTGTTCCGCATATATTTCGTCAACAAACGCCTGCTCCTGTTCCAGAGAACCGGTAAATTTCAGATAGCCGCCCGACTGGTACTGTCCGTAATATTTTTCAAACCGGCCGGGATGGTCCTGCATCTCCTGTTTCGCAAGCGTATTTCCCATCTCATTTTGAAAAGCCTGCATGGCGAGCACATCCCGCACAAAACAGACACCGTCAATCGTCTCTTTCCACCCGGCAATACAGCGTTCCTTTTCTTCCTCGCTCTTTCCGGACAATTCCTCAACAAGCAGTTTATAGGCAGAAAGCGGCACATCATCCTCATCCGGCAGCGTGGTATACCACAGCAAAAACAAATGAAGCGCAAGCAGCACACACACCGACAAAAGAAAGCTGCGCTTTCTCCATATGCGTCCCAGTTCAAAAGGAATCAGTCGAATCATTTCTGCCCCTCCTCTCCAAAAATGTGCATATATACCTCCTCTACATCACGGCTGTCACCATATTTTGCGCATAGATACTCAACCGTCCCCCTGTCTGCAATGCTGCCGGAGCGGAGAAAACATAGTTCCCCGGCAATCGGCGCGATGTCAGAAACCACATGGGTGGATACGAGAATCACCTTATTCCCCGCCAGCTTTTCAATCTGCTCACGGATGCGCACACGCTCTTTCGGGTCAAGTCCTGCGGTCGGTTCATCCAGAACAAGGAGCCTTGGATTTCCAAGAATTGCCTGGGCAATCAAAATGCGCTGCTTCATGCCGCCGGAATAACTGCCGATGGTCCTGTCCGCTGCCTCCTGCATATTTACATAGGAAAGCACGCGCTCAATCTCGTCCCGTACTTCTTTTTTTGAAATTCCTTTCAACGCCGCCATATAGGCGAGAAACCGCCTGCCCGAAAAGCTGTTGTAAAGTCCCTGCTGCTGGGGCGCATACCCGATGAGGCTGCGGAAGCTCCCGCCCAGCCTTTGAATGTCGGTGCCGTCCCAGAAAACGCATCCTTCGGTCGGCCTGATGTTTCCGGTAATGATATTCATCAGCGTGGACTTTCCCGCGCCGTTCGGTCCAAGCAGGCCGTAAATTCCGCAGTCCAGCTCCAGCGACACATGCAAAAGCGCGGTTTTATCTCTGTATTTTTTTGTAATGTTATCAAGCGTCAGCATCCCATCACCCCCTACTGTCCCCGACCGGTCATTTTGATTTTACGGAAATTCTTTTTTCCGGAAAACAGATCGTCCTTTGCAATCAGCGCATGCTTATACTGAAAAATCTCATAGGAGTCATCCGCACCTTTTTCCGCATCATAATCATAGATAAACAAAACGTCCGACTCTGTTTCCCCGCAAAAATCAATTGACCAGCCGTTACAAGAAATAATGAGCGGTGTACTACTAACCTCTCCAGTCTTAGTATCTACAAAATACCAAGTCGGGTCTCCGGCGAGATTCCACGCCCTGCAGCACAATTTATTCCCCAGCGTATCCATTATCAGATTCTGTGACAGCGTACACAGTGTTTTTCTTTCACCGGTTGCGATATGCAGCGCCTCAATACTCAAATTTTCTTCAGAGGACAAATACAGGCAGTCCCCAAGCAGCTTTTCCGAATGGTCACAGCGGTTCGGCACTCTGAAAAATTCCTTCGGTTTTCCGCCGTTTAGCTCCAGTACTGCATACACGGTCTGCGAATTCGTATAGAGCTCCTTATACAAATCATCATCCCACATTTCTTCTCTGGAAAGCTCCCTGCCATAATCAGTACCGCTCAGCACAAGCTGGTTTTGAAAGCATCCTGTTACCTGCCAGGATATGTGGTCATCGAAACTCATCGGACCGACCTCGTCCAAAGACAGGGAACCCAGATTCAGGAACATCAGTTTCCGCTCTGAAGAGGTCGTATATGTCTGATTTCCGGTTTTATCAGCCGAAATTTTTTTCGTAATCAGATAAATCCCTTTGTCATTCCCAATTACCAGATCCTCCAGTGTCAGCGCCGGATCAAACGTGTATACTTTTTCGCGCTTTGTACCGTCTAAGGCTGCCCGGTACAATACGGCGGGCTTGCTTTCTATCGTATTGCCCTCCCCGCCAGTAACCTCCATTGACACAGTGCCATCCTGATCGTATTCACGGCTTAAAATATACAGACTGTCACCAAATATAAAAAGCCTGGTGCTGGATACCGGAAATTCCTCGTCTAAAAACACTGAGGGACAGTCGGGGGAATCGTGCTTACAGCCCGCCGTACTGCACAGATAAATTTCACTGCCGGAAGCAAAATCCATATACATCAGATGTGTTGCGCTCTCTCCGTCCCGCAGACCGGACATCATTTCCGGCAGATAATAATAGCCGTTTTCCGTATTGCAGGCGCTTCTGCCGGGATCGCATAAAAACCGCAGCTCCCCGCTTTCAGAAGAAGCCCCTCCATCTCTGCCGCCCTCCGGCATTTCGACATGCTTCCCTGATTCAGAAGAAGCGGACGGTACTTCGTCCGTACCGCACGCACAAAGTGAGGAAGCGACAAATACAGCTGTCAAAAATAGAGTAAGTAGTTTTTTCATAAAAAAGACCTCCTTGTTTTTTTCTTACAAGGAGATCTTAGCGGATAAAAGTCAAAAATCCGTCAAATTAAAATCAAAATTTTAACACAGGCACCGTCTCCCGTGTTCGACAGCTCCAAATCACCGCCGTGCTTACGGCAAAGCAGGCGGCTGATAGAAAGCCCAATTCCCATATGGCCGTCTTTTCCGACGACAAACAGTCCCTTGCCCTTCTGATTCAGGGTTTCGGAAGAAAAACCGCCTCCATCGTCCGTCACGGTAACAAGCAGTCTGTTTTCTTCCATTGTAAATGCAAGCGTTATCTTCTCTTTTGCATAGCGCAGCGCATTATTTAAAATGTTCTCCAGAACACGGTACAGCAAAGCGCAATCCGCCTGTATTTCTCTCACCGGCAAATGATTTTCCACCTCCAGCACAATGTTTTTCTTTTTTGCCATCAGAGACATATCCTCCGCCATATCATCCGCAAGCTCGGATGCAATCACCCTTTTTTGTACAGGCTTCGTCTCCTCCGACTGGTTAAAAAGACGGACCGATTCGGTATACTGCTCCAGCCGTTTGGCCGCCACACCCATATTCCGCGCAATCCGTGCGATTTTCTCTTTTTCCATTCCGCCGTTTTTAAGACCCGTCTCCAGATATTCGGCATACCCTTCCAATATCGTGATGGGATTACGCAGGTCATGCGCCACCGAAGCCTGCACCAGCCGCCGTTCCTCCAGCATTTCCCACATTGCTTTGTTATTTTCACGGAGCGCTGCCCGCATATCCTCGAATGAACGGCACAGTTCTCCCATTTCGTCCTGACAGTCATACGCAATCTCAAAATCGAGATTCTGCCCGGCAATCTGTTTTGCTGCTCCCGTTAAAATGGCAAGCGGACGCTTCAGCTTATATCGGTAAAAATAGATGCTGCACCAGAGAATTGCAGCAAATGCAAAAATGGCCGGAGCAACAAACATGATTACACCGCAGGCCTGATAGGCAAGCTTTCTTTTTGGCGTCAGAGCATCCACCCCGGTCTCAATTTTCTCAATGGAATATTTCATTTCTTCCCTTTTACTGCCCGGTATGACAACTTCATCTGTCTCTTCATATAAGAATGGAATCTGAGACAGGTCGGCACCATATTCCAGACGGGAGGTGCTTTTTACAACACTCCCGTCATCCATCGTTTCCTGTATGGTAAGATATGCCGCATCGGGTTCCGGCAAAAGCCAGTGCCGGAATGCGACGCAGCCGCCGATTATCAGCACAGATAATATGGCTGCAATTCCGACAAAAAAACATACCGACAAAATAAAAAACCGGCGAAGCGGCAGATTGCTCCATTTGTTTTTCAGCGCTTCCATTTGTATCCCACTCCCCACACAGTTTCAATGTATTCCTCTCCGGCTGCTTCACAGAGCTTAGCGCGGATTTTACGGATATGTTCTTTGATCACATCCGCGCTGCCCTCCGCGTCACAGCCCCATACGCACTCATAAATCCGCTCCCGGTCAAATACCTGTCCGGCGTTTGTCAGAAGAAACGCAATCAAATCAAATTCCTTTTTTGAACATTCGATTTCCGTATTCTTATAAAAAATACGGCGCGACGAAAGGCTGACCAGCAGTTCCCCGCTGGTCAGCACAGACGCCGCGCCGCACCGGGCGCGTTCGTCCCGGCGCAGGTGGGCGGAAATTCTCGCCGAAAGCTCTTTTAAGCTGAACGGCTTGGTAATATAATCGTCCCCGCCATACTGCAGTCCATTAATTTTGTCCTGCTCGGTAATTCTTGCCGTCAGGAATATAATTGGACAGAAAATATGCTCCCGTATATTTTTGCAAAGCTCCAGACCGTCCGTCCCCGGCATATTGATATCCAGTATGACAACATCCGGCTCTTTTGGCAAAAGCTGCAGTGCATGTTCTGCACTGGACGCGGTATATATCTCGTAGCCCTCGTCACCCAGGTGATCGGAAAGCAGTTCCGTAATCATCGCTTCATCATCTACGATTAAAATTTTATGCCTCATAACAATTCCTCCGAAACAAATTCTATCTATATTATATTTGGTCTGTCCGGAAAATACAAGGCCTCTGTATCCACTATTCCACTGCTTCCATCCGAATTACAAATTTTACGCTGCCGGTCTGCTCCTCCCCAATCCCTGTAAATGTCTGGTAATCCTTCGAGGACTGCACAATTGCCCTGGCACGCTCCGTAAACTCCTTTGCCTTCGTCTCATAATCCTTCTCGAATATGCTGGCATATTTGCTCTGAATTTCTCCAACTCCGGTCTTTAAGGTAAACGTTCCGTCTTTTAAGGTTACTGTTCCCATTGCAAGCTCATGAATACCGCCATACAGCGTTTTGGTTCCCTCATACAGCTGGCTTCCGCCGTCGGCAAGCTGACCCACTCCGCCTGACAGCTGCCCGCCGCCCGCTGATAAGGCAGAAACGCCCTCCTGAAGACTTTGTGTTCCATTCACAAGCGTTTCACTGCCGGCATAGAGCTTTCCGGTTCCCTCAATCAAACCCCTGCTCCCGGCATGCAGCTGCCCGGTTCCCTCATGCAGGCTCTTTGTTCCCGCATACAGCTGCTGATTTCCCGCATTGAGGCTGTCTGCGCCGGCTTTCAACTGCGCTGCTCCCTCGCTTGTCTTTGCCGCGCCATTCTTTAACTGCGCTGCTCCCTCACTTGTCTTTGCCGCTCCGGCCTTTAACTGCGCTGCTCCCTCGCTTGTCTTTGCCGCTCCGGCCTTTAGCTGCTGCGCTCCCTCGCTTGTTTTTGCCGCGCCATCCTTTAGCTGCGCTGTTTTTTCTGCCGCATAATCAAGGTTCTGTTTTATGGAAGCGCTTCCAGAATATAAACTGTCCACACCGGTCTGCATGGCTTCGCCGCCCGCTGCAAGCTCTGATGCAAGCTGCTTCTGCCCGGCTGTGGATGCCTCTAACTGCTTGATTAGCTCTGCAATCGATGCATCCTGGTACACCGCATTAATCTGCTTTAATGCCTCCACGATCTGTTCATCACCTGCCACCGTCTGCGATAACAGTCCATACGCAGCGTTTGCTTTTGCTATTCCGTCTTTTAACTGCCCGGTTCCGTCAACAAGTCCCTGGGATGCCTGAGCAAGCTGTGCGGTTCCGTCCGCCACGCTGGCCGCTCCATCCGCTACCTGTACTGCTCCATCCGCTACTCCGGCGGCTCCGTCCGCTACCTGCACCGTTCCATCCGCTACTCCGGCGGCTCCATCCGCTACCTGCACCGTTCCGTCCGCTACTCCGGCGGCTCCGTCCGCTACCTGCGCTGTTCCATCCGCTACCTGGGACGCTCCGCCCGCTACCGAACCTGCACCGTTGGCCGCCTGGGACGCTCCGGTTTCCAGTTCAGCGGCTCCGGCTGCTACCTGGGCTGCTCCGCTTTCTAAAGATACCGCACCGGCATTTGCAGACGCAAGTCCGTTTTTTAATTCCTGGGCGCCGCTGTTTAACGCAACTGCTCCGCTGTCCAGCTTTCCTACTCCGGCAATCAGAGCACCGCTCTTTTCCTTCAGTGTCGTAAGACCCTTATACAGTTCTCCGGTTTTTTCCTGCAATGTATTCGAACCGCTCTCCAATTGCTGTGCTCCGCTTACCAGCTGCTGCGCCCCGTCGTCGAGCTGTTTTGTTCCGTCAATTAATGTGCCGATTCCTTCCTTCGCCGCCTTTACAGTATCCTCCAGCTCATCCAGACTGTCAAGACTGTCTAAGTTAATACCAGATAACAATTCCGGCGTCAGAACCGTCAGCGCCAGATCTATGGAAAAATCTTTCGCCTCTGCCGTTACTTCCACGTAATCCGGTATCTCAACCGAACCTTCCGTATCTTCCAGTCCAAGACTTTCCTTCAGTCCCGGCATGGCAATTCCAACTACCACTGCCCGGTCTCCGTCTGAAAGAACCCTTCCGTTTGATACGGTGATGTTCTCGAACTTGTCTGTCGGCAGCACCATCCCCGTGACTGCAGTAAACGGTGTATAAATATTCTGCTGCCCGCCGTTAATATCCTTCTGCGTAACCGCTTTATTCTCATATTCATACCGGATGGTCACCGTCCCGCTCTTACCCGCGATATCCTCCGGCGCAATTTCTTTTCCATCCAGAAAATATGTGATTTTTATCTGTACCGGAAGCTCTTCCTCTGACTGCCCCTGATAATAAATATCGGCCCCTTCCGCCTCCCAGGTCAGCTGCTCGCCGTTCTGCTTGAATTTCTCATACCCTTTTACATTTTTAATATTTTTTAAATTTGTTTTATCTGTAAGCGTTTGCGCATTTTCTGGATTTTTCAGCCATTCACTTACTATAATCTTCTTTGTTTTACCGGTATTTTCGGCCGTTACATAGACAACCTCCTCTTTGTTAATCTGCTTTTGTCCGGCAGAGCTGGTCAGCTCATTCGCCATATCCATAATTTTTGTCTCATATTCACTGGCCGCTGCAGCGGGAAGCACCTCTTTTTTCGGTGTTTTCTGTACCATCTGTATAGTACTTACGCAGAGAGCGCCCGATAATACGGCTGCTGCCGTCGCTGTCGTTACCACAATTTTTCGATTCCTGTTCATAAAATCTACCTCCATTTTACGCCTTTTTGGCAATCATTTATTTTCTTTCAATCATTTATAAGATGATTTAAATTATTTGGCAAAGCCACACAAAATTCACATCCAGCTCTCAGCTTTCTACCCCTGCACTCTGGCCTCCGCATGCCCCTTCGGATTTTTTTCCTTTTTTCCAAATCCAATGCTGGTCGCACAGATGAGCTTGTCAAAAATCATGAACATGGCCGGAAGAACAAGCAGTACAACAAACATACTGATGATTGCCCCTCTTGCCATCAGCATACATAAGGAGCTTATCATATCGATGTTGGAATATACCCCCACTCCGAATGTGGCGGCAAAAAAGCTGAGTGCGCTGCTGATTACAGATTTAATGGATGCATCATATGCAATTTTCACCGATTCCTTTTTCTCTTTTCCAAGATTGCGCTCTTTTCTGTATCTGGTCGTCATCAGTATCGCGTAATCGACCGTTGCGCCAAGCTGTATCGTTCCAATGACGATGGATGCGATAAACGGCAGCTCTGTATGTGTAAAATATGGAATTCCCATATTGATAAAAATAGCAAACTCGATTGCTGACACCAAAAGCACCGGCAGGGATATGGAGCGGAACAACAGTAAAATAATAATGAAAATCACTCCGATGGACACAGCGCTGACGGTCTTAAAGTCTTCGTCCGTAATTTCAATCAGATCCTTTGTACACGGCGCTTCGCCGACCAGCATCGCCCGTTTGTCATAACTTTTAATAATTTTATTGAGCTTTGCAACCTGTTTGTTGACCTCATCCGACGCCACCTTGTATTCAGACCCGACCAGCATCAGCTCATAATTTTCATTTTTCAAAGATTCGGTCAGCGTATCCGGTATCATTTCCTCAGGCACATTTGAACCGAGTACCGATTCCAGGCCAAGCGCAAATTTTACACCGTCTACCTTTTTGATTTCTTTCATCATGGCGCTGGTATCCTTTGCATCTAAGCTGCTGTCAAAAAGCACCATGTGCGTGGAATTCATCTCAAATGTATCGTTTAATTTTGTATTTGCAACGATGGATTCCAAATTCTTCGGCAGGGTTTCATCTAAATTGTAATACACATCCGTATGGCTCTGTCCGTAAAAGGCCGGGAACAGAATGACCAGAAACAACACGAAAAATACAATATAATGTTTGAGAACAAATTTGGAGACCCCTTTAAATTCCGGCATAAGCGACCGGTGCTTTGTCTTTTCCAGCGCCCTGTCAAAAATCAGAAGCATGGACGGCAGAATGGTCACGCAGCAGATAACCCCGAACACAACACCTTTCGCCATAACAATACCAAGGTCGAGACCAAGTGTAAAGCTCATAAAGCAAAGAGCAATAAATCCTGCAACCGTAGTAACCGAACTGCCCACCACCGACGAGATGGTATTAGAAATGGCATGCGCCATCGCGCGCTTTTTATCTCCCTGATACTTTACCTGATACTCCCCATAGCTGTGCCAGAGGAAAATGGAATAATCCATTGTCACTCCAAGCTGCAGTACCGCAGCAAGAGCCTTTGTGATATAAGAAATCTCACCCTTTAAAAAGTTAGAACCGAGATTATATACAATCGCAATCCCAATGCTTACCAAAAAGAACACCGGGGCCAGGAAGGAATCCATCGTGAGCGCCAGAATGATGGTGGACAGTATTACCGCAATCAGAACATAGACTGGTGTTTCCTGCTCCGACAATTCCTTTGTATCGGTCACAACCGCCGACATTCCGCTTAAAAAGCACTGTTTTCCGGCCACCTTCCGAATATCCCGGATGGCGTCCATCGTCTCATCAGCCGACATGGTAGTATCAAATATAATTGCCATCATCGTACTGTCCCCGCGGGAAAATACCTCCGTCACCTTTTCCGGCAAAAATTCCACCGGAACGGAAAGATCCGCAATGCTGTCATACCAGATGACCCTGGTTACGTGCTCCACATCTTCTATCTTTTTTTTCAGTGCGGATACGTCCTTATATTCCATTCCCTCTGTCATGAACAAAGAAAAGGCTCCGGTTCCAAACTCCTCCACCAGGATATCCTGTCCCTTCATCGTCTCAATATCCTTTGGAAGATACGAAAGAATATCAAAAACACTCTTGTAATTCCCGCTCACCATTTTCACCTCAACTTAAGT
>CANOFI010000033.1 GCA_947565255.1 uncultured Lachnospiraceae bacterium | reverse complement strand
TGCCAGGCAAAACTGGTCTTGAAGTAATGGAATACATGAAATCCAAAGGCTACATGAAAACAATTCCGGTTATTATGATTACCGGCGAAGCCACAACGGAATCTGATGTCAAGGCATACGAATACGGCGCATCGGATATTATATATAAGCCCTTTGAGGCAAAGGTTGTCATGCGCCGCACCCTTAACATCCTGGAGCTGTTTGAAAGCAGAATACATATTGAAAAAAAGCTGGCAAAACGCACAAACCAGCTGATTGCCACGCGCAAGCAGCTGGAAAAAAGCACAGAATTCCTTGTAAATGCGCTGAGTTCCATTGTCGAATTCCGTGGACTGGAATCCGGCGAACATACGAAGAGAATCAAATATTTTACACGTATTTTATTAAATTATGTAAAAGAATATTATCCGGAATATGAACTGACAAAAGATCAGATTGACCTGATTGTACAGGCATCTGCGCTGCATGATATCGGAAAAATCACCATTCCGGACAGCATTTTGTTAAAACCGGGCAAGCTGACCCCGGACGAATTTGAAGAGGTGAAAAAACATACCACGAACGGATGCGAAATTTTAGAGAATTTTAAGCAGGAAGATAACGAATTTTACCGTTACTGTTATGACATCTGCAGACACCATCACGAACGGTACGACGGCAACGGTTATCCGGACGGCCTGAAAGAAGAAGAAATTCCAATCTGGGCGCAGGTCGTATCCATTATAGACGTATACGATGCGCTGGTCAGCAAACGTGTTTATAAGTCAGCCTTTGCGACTGACGAAGCGGTGCGGATGATTTTTGACGGCGAATGCGGTGTGTTCTCCCCTAAGATTCTGGAATGCTTTGAACTGGCAAAACAGGATTTATTCCAGACTTCCGAACTGATTTCTTATGCGGATGTCGAATAAAGATTACTAAATTTACCGAAGAAAAATGCAGAATTAAAAACAGAGCCAAAAAACTGCGGGAAATTCTCCCCTGCTCATTGGCTCTGTTTTTTATGCTGTTACAAAGGCTCTCCTCTGACTGCATCTATTCGCCCTACAGCCCTTTTATCACCTGACGGACAATCGCCTCAATTGCACCGGCATCCAGCCCGCTCTCTTTTCCGTGGTCATGGCAATGGCAGCTGCCGCCGCATGTCCCGCCGCAGCCGGCCGCCGTATTGCATTTAGACTCCACAGCCCTGCTTGCCGTTTTAGGCGCAAGATTCAGCATTTTGCGGGCCTCCCCGGGCGTTGCCGGTTCCAGTCCCATGGCACGGATCAGCTGCACAAGCTTTTCCACCACCTGATAATTATACTGGGCATTTGTATGCTCGTCCAGATATGGACTGTCCTCAAAGCCGATTCGGACAACGGTTGCTCCCATAGCAATGGCAGCTGCCAGAAATGTCCAGTTGTCCCTTCCAAAATGCGTCACGCCCCATAATCTCCCCTCCGGCACAAAGGAGCGAAACGCCGCAAGCGCCTCCATCGTCGGCTGCATACCACCCTTATGTCCGAACACAAGGTTATATAAGACCGGTTCGCGAAACGGCTGTTCCTTTGCAACCAGTTCCACATTATTAATCATGCCGATATCAAACACTTCCGTCTCCGGCAAAATTTCGCGCTCATAGCACTGTCTTGCACAATAGCGGATATCATCAAAAGAATTCCGGTAAACCGCCTCGCCCAGGTTCGTTGAACCGCCATTTAAGGAAGCGCTTTCCACGCGCCAGTATTCCAGCGGATTACAGCGTTCCTCGATGGACATATTGGAAATGCCGCCTGTAGAGGCCTGTACAACCACATCACACTGTGCGCAGATTTTCTCAAAGCTTTCGATAATCACACATGTATCCGGGGTCAGCTCCCCCGTTCTCTTTTTGCAGTGCAGATGGCACATCGCAGCGCCCGCCTGCACGCTTTTTACCACATCTTTTGCAAGCTCGTCCGGATTGACCGGGGACGGTCCGGCAACCGGTGCCAAAGAAATAATTACTTTTCTCATGCTATACTCCTCTTTCCTCTGCACGTTTTATCATCGCTTCCTTTGCAGCGTCATAGCTCATGCGGCCAAATTTCAAAACCGGAACATCATATTCCGGATGTTCCACTAACGCCATGGACATCTGTGCAAATACAACCACATCCACTTTCGTTACTAACTCAGCCAACGCCGCCCGCACTTTGTCATCGTGCAATGCCCTGTCACCTGCATTCAGCGCATCAAATGCACCGTCTGCAACAATAATTTCCACTTCCACTTCCTTACCGGCTTCAGCCGCCTTTTCCAGAATCGTCTGTTTTACCGGCTGCGCGCTTGTTGCCACAGAAGACAAAATCCCAATTTTTTTGCCGGCAGCCACCGCTTTCTCTGCAATCGGTTCCTCCACGCTAATTACCGGAATCGGAATAAACGGGCGCATCTGCTTTGTAATTGAATTTACAGAGGTACAGGTTACCAGAATGGCATCCGCACCTGCATCTGCTGCGCACATGAAGTAATTGTACATTCTCCTTGCCACCGCCGGTGTCACTCCGCCGTTCTTCTGCGTTTCCACAATCAGGGAGCTATCCGCAATGTCCATCTGCTCAATATCCGGATTTTCCTTTAAAAATGGTTTCGTAAATGGATCTGACATCATCTCCATAAATTTGTCTGTTGTGTGCAAAGTACATAATTTCATGTTTTCATTCTCCTATTCTTATAATTTATTTTCCATTATTTTTCCAATAAAATCTCAACCGCTTCCCGAAGCGCATCCTTCGTTCCCACATTTCCCGGAAAAATCACATACGGAATTCCAGGAAACCTGCTGCCCGCATCCGTTTTCCAAACAGGAATACCAAAACGAATCTGTCCGAGCACAAGCGCCTGTTTTACCTGCAGCGCCTTCACACCCACATCGCTCGACGTAATGCCGCCCTTGGCAATGACAAAGGCGGGCTTTACGTTCAGATTGCCAACCAGCGCCTGTACGGCGTCCGAAATTTTGACAGAGCGCAAAAGCGCCTGCTCTTTTGTATCATGCTCCATGACAAGCAGCTTCCGCTTTGTATAGACAACTACGGTTTTCCCCTTAGAAATCAATTCCTCGCTCTGCCGGTTCACCCGCACGACCTCTTCGTCCAGCCGGTCTTCCAAAACCAGATCGGAATTAAACTCAATAAATTCGAGGCCCGACACCTGCTTTAATTCCTCCATCTGCTGCGTCGTCTTCTGCGTATGGGAACCAATCACAACGATGCCTCCATGCCCGCTTTGCTCCTGCACCATCTCTTTTCTGGTTAAAAGCGGAATATCTGTCACGCCCCCGAGCACCTTTATAAAAGATGCCGCCGTGCGGAACAGAAAATTCTTTCCCTCTGCCATTGCCTGGTAAAGAGCTGTGCAAAATACCTTCACATCCTCATAATCCAATGCATTGACAATCACTTTATGAAAATCCGTTACCTCCAGAAGCTGGTGCTTAATCACATTGACTTCACCGCCGCGCAGACTGTATAAGCTGATTCTCGTTACATCCTTTGCCCGGAATGCCCCATTTGTCTTCTCCTCCACATACTCACACAGATTGGAAGATGCATAACCAAATGTCTGGTCCTTTGCAAATTCCGTATCACCCGCCGGCACCAGCTCGTCGCCATATGCCACATAATGAACGTCCTGAACTGTATATCTTCCGCCCTCCTTAAAAAATGGAAACAGCACTTCCCCGTCTATTTTGGGCTGTCCTCCGGCTTCCAGACATTCCTTCAGCAGAGACGTTTCCAATGGAAAATGTCCCCTTAAGGTAGAATCACTCCGGCTGATTACCGCGAAGTCCTGCTTCACCTGTTTCGACGCCTCCATAATATTGGCGGCAATCTCCTTATGCAATGCCGTTGTCTGGTCCGCAGTCAACCCTCGTGAATTGGTAAGTACATAAAAAATTCTGTCTTCCAGTGCAAAGCCTTTT
The DNA here is from genome assembly GCA_947565255.1 of uncultured Lachnospiraceae bacterium. Classification (GTDB taxonomy): domain Bacteria; phylum Bacillota; class Clostridia; order Lachnospirales; family Lachnospiraceae; genus JAAVZI01. The sequence continues at coordinate 9,613 of CANOFI010000033.1, read as the reverse complement.
TTTATGCTTTCCACCGACCAGTCTGTAAATACCGTAATATCGTGTACTGTCTGTACACCCGTCGGGTCGTCATCCAGTACTACAAACTTTTTTGTGCTGTTCTTTATCGCTTCTGCAAGCATCTGCTCCAATTGATTCACATCATAATTTCTGGATGCATACTGCTGCTCCAGCGCTTTTAAAGACTGATGTTCCATTCTGCCGTCTCCTCCTGCTTTCTTATAGCGCAATCCAATTTTCTATACCAAAACATCCCGAAGCTGGGTAAAGCATTCCAACAGCTGCGGGGAAAATTCTCCGCATTCCCCGTCCACAATCATCTGTATCGCCTCTTTATTGCCATACGCACGGCGTCTGACATTATCACTTGTCAGCTTATCATACGCATCGGCTAACCCGACAATCTGTGCAGACAGCGGAATGTCCTCGCCTTTTAAACCTTCCGGATATCCTCTTCCGTCATACCGTTCATGGTGATACCGGCAAATATCATGGCACACTTTAAAATACTCTTCGTCCTGAATGTCTGCCATCTCCCGAACCATCTCGCTCCCCTTTGTCGTATGGGAATAAAACTGCTCCCGCTCATCCCGGCTTAAATTCGTCGTTTTTTTCAAAAGACTGTCTTCAATTGCCATTTTTCCAATATCATGGAGAACCGATCCCTTTACAATCAGACGAATCTGTTTTTCATCCAGCGGTGTCTCCGGATAAAGCTCGCACAGCTTATTCGCAATCTGCTCCGTATATTTCTTTATATTTGTAATATGCTGCGGCGATTCTTCCTTTTCCTCTACCATGGAGCACATTACCTCTACAAACCGGTCGTTCATGCGCTCTATCCGCTTTGTCTGCTGCCGTACAACATCCTCTAACCGGTTTTTATACACATATAACTCAACAAGATTCTTGACACGCTGTATGACGATATGGTTATCAAACGGCTTTCTGATCACGTCTGCCGCCCCCAGCTCGTATCCTTCCTTTTCTATATCCGCAGAACCCTCAGACGTAATCAGCGCAACCGGAATCCGGTTCAATACCCTTTTCTCCTTTAATATGCGAAGCGTAGATAATCCATCCATCACCGGCATCATGACATCCAGCATAATAATCGCAATAGATTTGTACTCCTGCAAAATAATCTGCAGGGCTTCCTTTCCGTTTTTCGCCTCCAAAACTTTGTATTTGTCCTTAAACATGTTTTTCAATAACGCTCTCAAGGTTGCATTGTCATCCACAATTAATATCCTGTCTTGCTTTACTGCCATATCCAACACCTCTATTTTTCAACAATTTCGTTCTCTTCTATATAAAACGCCGCCATCTTATAATCCTGTTCCAACCGCTTCTGCACCTGGTTAATGATAATTCTTGTTCCTGCATACGCTGTTGATGACACAGTTACAGTCGGGTTTTCTTTCAGTATCTCCATCGCCTTTTGGCGGCGTTGCGTCGCTTCTTCCAAAATCTCTTTCTGTTTCAGATAGGCTGACAAAACCTGCCGGTACAGCGCAGATTCCTCTTCCTCCGGATTCATCTTGTCTATATGCCGTTCCAGCTTAATCAGATTTGACTTGGCCTGTTCGCACTCTTCCTGACACTTTTGAATATGCTTCAGCACCTCTTCATTCGTGCCGACCTCTATCTGTGTCTCAAGCTTGGCGCGGTTTCCGATTCTCTGTGCCTCCACAACATACAGCGCCCTTGTTCTTCCTCCGATAATGGAACCTCTTTTTCCCATCATGATAACCCGTTTCTCCGCCTCAGACTCGCTGTTCATCAGATATCCGGCCTCAATGTTGGCACCCGCACGCAGCATACACGCCTCAAAAAAGTTGCCTGATATGTTGCCCTTTGCCTGAATCTGCCCTTTGCCTGCTCCGACCATTCCATTTTTAATCAGAACGTCCCCGCCGGAAACAATTTCTGCAGCCTCCACAGTCCCGTCTACTACCACGCTTCCCTGTGCCTCAATCTCAACATTGGCACCTACATTCCCAATAATATGGACACAGCCATGAAATTTTACATTGCCATAAGAAGTGCTGACATCCTCTTTGATAATGAGCGATTCGTAAATCTGAATGCTGTCATCTATATATTCTATGACTCCGGACACACCGGCAATATACGTGATGCCATCCTCATCCAGATAAAAGCCCTTCCCCTGTAAAACCGGTTGTTCCTTTCCCTTAATTCCAGGAAGGGGCATTCCACGGACACACCGACCTTCCCGTCCCGGCTTGGGCGCTATGTAACGGGCCAGCGTCTGTCCTTGCTCCACTTCCTCAAAAATATCAACATTCTGATAATCCACCCTGCCATCTTCTAATTCTACAGGTTTTCTGGACGGTTCCGTATTAAAAAAGAATTTATAAGTCCCATCCTCCCCCTCCAGCGGCTTATCCCCGCAGGCAACCAAAACCTTCTCACCAAAACATTTCTCCTCCAGTGCACGGCTAATTCTTTCCCTGTCAATTCCGTAAACCACACCATTTCTCCGCAAAACCTGTTCCACATAATCAACACTGATATGCACCTTCCGCTGCTCCTGCGGAAAAATCATATATGCCTCCAGCCGGTCTGCGGAGAGTAAAATGGACATTCCGCTCCCCTCATCTACCATTTCAATCTCTTTTAGCTTTTCTTTCGCACCGTACAAATCCTTCGTGAGCTCCCGGCGCATATCCTGCATGTCACGGTGGCCATACAAAAGCCGGGCATAGGACTCGACGTCAATTCCATCTTCCATTCCAAGCCGGATTTCACACATCTGTGCGTGCGAAAACAAAGGCTTGGCATATACAGACACATCTACACGGTTTTGCAGACCAAGCCGGATCTCTTTCATCTGCAACCAGTTATAGACAATATCTGCATATACATCCACATCAATTAAATGACGGAGTCCTTTTCGAATCTGGCGAAGCTGGGCGCCGCAGAACCCTTTGCGAAGGTATGGCAGCAAATCTATGCCTTCCTCAATGGCAACCCATATTTCATGCAGCTGTTCACCGTCAAATCCCTCTTCCAGGTAATCATCCAAATCAATCCCTGCAAGCTTTGCATACCGAATCTGCTTCAGCACACGGTTATCACAGCCTTTTTCCGCATATGGGCGCAAATCAATTCCCTGCTCATCGCCTTTTTTTATCTGGATATCAATCCTGTGTTCATACCCCTTTCCGAGATTGTCCATCTGCATTCAGCCCTCCTGTTTCCCAATTAATCTGTAGTCGGAAACTTATTTTTATATTCTTCAAAATACTTATTAAAGCTATCGGTGCGGTTATTGAGAAGGTTAATTAAATATTCATGTGTATCAAACGCATTATCCTCCAGTTCAATAATTGCCACCGCCACATTGGAACAATGGTCCGCAATCCTCTCATAATCCGTCAGGAGGTCGTTAAATACAAACCCCTGGCTTAAAGTACACTGTCCCGTCTGCACTCTCTTTATATGGTTCATCTTTATCTCGTCGCAATATCCGTCAATCAGTTCCTCCAAAGGCTCTGTGCGGCAGGCAAGCTCTAAGCTATTTTCCTCAAACGCGTTGACAACAAGATTCACAATTTCTTTTACCACGCTTTGCATAAGAAACATATCCTTTTTTCCGTTTTCGGAAAATTCCTGCTTCTTTTCATACATTTCTTTTGCTGCCTCCGCGATATTGATTGCATGGTCCGCGATCCGTTCAAAATCGCTGATTGTATGTAAAAACTTTGATACCTCTTTGTTCTGCTCCGGCGTCAGCTCCTGCTGGGTAATCTTTACTATATAGCTTCCCAGCTTATCCTCGTAACGGTCAATCACATCTTCCTTGCGCTGAATCGTATCATACTCCTCCTGGGAAAAATCATACAAAAGGCTGATGGCCCGGTCCAGATTTTTCTGTGATTTGCGCGCCATGGAACACAACACCGTCCGGCTCTGCGCAATAGCAAGCGCCGGATGCCCGATAAAACGTTCCTCCAGGCTGTCTATCTCTGCAAGCTCGCCGTCGTCTTCCTCCAGCTTGAACAAAGCCTCCACCAGTTTTTCTATTTTCTTTACAAATGGGAACAGCACCAGGACCGTTCCTAACCGGAACAGTGAATTTACAAACGCAATGGATATCATATTCATCTTCATATTCAGGAATGAAAAATGGAATATAGCGTTAAGCGAATAAAATAACACCGCCCAAATCAATGCTCCCAGTGCGTCCACCAGCAGATATATAAACGCCGTCCTCTTTCCATTAGCACTTGCGCCTATGGAAGAAAGCAGTACGGGCATGGCTGCTCCTACCCCGATTCCCATAATAATCGGCAGTGCAACGGAAATATCAATGGCCCCTGTAACTGCAAGCGCCTGAAGAATACCGACTGTCGCAGAAGCGCTCTGCAGTATGGCGGTAATCAGGATACCGACTAAAATTCCGATAAACGGATTGGAGCATTTTACTACCATTTCAATAAATGCTTTGCTGTCCCGCAGACCGCTGACCGCGCCGCTCATATTCTGCATACCGAACATCAGTACGGAAAACCCTATCAGAATGTCACCGATATAGCGTTTTGTCATATTTTTACAGAACATGCGCAAAATAATTCCAATGACCGCCACAATCCCGGCCAGGGTCTCTGTGGACAACAGCTCCACCCAGCCGGAACCGCTGATATCAGACAGACACAAAATCCATCCTGTCACACTGGTACCGATAATGGCGCCCATAATAATACCGATTGCCTGGCGCACCTTCATCATGCCTGCATTTACAAAACCGACCACCATAACAGAAGTGGCGGAGGAAGACTGAATAATCGCTGTTACTCCGGTTCCGAGCAGCACTCCCTTTAAGGGCGTGCTGGACAGCTTATATAATACAATTTCCAGCTTGCTTCCTGCTACTTTTTTTAATCCGTCGCCCATAATCTGCATCCCAAACAGAAATAACGCCACGCCGCTCAGCAGTGCTATCACACTTTGTATATCCATCTTATATGTACTCCTTTTGGTTTTATCGCTTAAACATTTAAGCGCATACATCTATTTTACACGCATTGTCGATTTATGGCAATAGATAATTTTATATTTTATGAAAAGCAGCACAAATTTATTCTTCAAACATCCAGTCCAGCATTTCCAGAGTATCTCCGGCCAGTCCGGCCTGTCGTGTATTTAGTCTGACCCCGGCCGGAACCGCGCCTAAAATTGCGTAGGCTCCATTATCCATAAATATTTCCTGTATTCCCTTTTCATATCGAAATGCATGCACATTGACGACCGGCGCATTATCCACCTTCACCGCCTCGCCGAACACACAGGCCAGGCCACCTCTCTCATCTGCATGGGTATCTGTCTCAAGATCCGGTACCCGGAGCCAGTCCCTGTTATTTGTTCCCTTCACCTTAAAATATCCGATTAAGAGCTGAACATCCTCTTCAAATTCCACCTTCACTTTTGCACCATGTTCAATGGCGTACTGCTTACTCATGGCAATTCCGGTCAGTCCCTTTAATTCAGGCGCAACATTCTGAATCTTACTGGGAACATCCGTAAACACCTCGGCGCCCTTCTTTACCTCATAAGTCGGATATCCCGGCGTCAGCACTTTAAATGCCGCGCCTTTAAGCGGTTCGATTGCCGCCGTTTCCTCATCCTCATCTTTGGGATAAATTCCCTGCTTCATCTCTTCCACATGCTTTTTAAAGCAGGCATATTCCTTCTCATATTCCGGCAGACACTGCGTCCAGTGTCCAAATGCCTCTCCGTCCGGAAATGGGATTTTTCTCTGCGGCGTCTGCATGCTGTTCGCGTACAGATATGTATTCTTTGTAAGCTCTGCCAGCTCGCGGTAGCAGACCAGACTTTCCTCCATAAGTGTTTCGGCCCTCTCCAGGTACTCCATATTGCCATGCAAATCCTCAGCCATCGTATTTTTATAAAACAGAATCTGGATTGCCGCCTCTATTTTTTTACAATAGGACTCCGTCATCAGACCAATTGCCTCTATATCCGTACACCAGTATTCATATTCCTTCCTGCCACTGTCTCCCATAAATTCTCCCGCGGCTTTTATTTTTTCTTTGGCCTTTGCCGCATAATACCGGACCTCGGCAATCATATCCAGCGGCGTCTCGCCCCAGTGGCTTTCTCCTTTTAATTCCCGTTCTACATACTCGTCCGGAATTTCTCCCGGCGTGGAGGCCGATTTCCAAAGCTCATAATTGGGACGGAATTTTTTTACATGGGTAAACTGCGGCATCGTCATGCCTAAGCTCATCGTCTGGCGGTTCCCTTCCGTAATCCCGACACGGCGCAGAATTCTCGGCGCAATTTCACCTGCCGCGTCAATTGCTTCGAACATAAGTTCTCCACCCTCTGTGCCGCAGCCAAAATGCGCAGCAATTCTTTCTATCCAGTACGCCCGCTCAAGCTGCGGATCCCTGTCAGGGTCCCACGCATAACGGAACCATGCCTCATACCAGAGCCAGTCGCGGTCCAACTGCCGAATACGCGGACTTGCTTTATCAGCCGAATATGGCCAGTCCCAGTAAAACAACGGATACAGATGCAGTCCGCTTCCGCCAAGCCGTTCCCGGCCGGCCTGCATACATTTCTGGATAAAAGACACAGCGCCAAAACGAAACGGCTCCAAATTAGCCAGAACATGCACATTCATAATGTGGGTCTGTTTGTGGGAAGCCAGCTCTTCATGAATTTCCTGCCACTGTCCCGCCGGCAAAAATGTAGTCAGGCTTTCTCCGTTATACTTCCACATCGTATACAGATTGGCATATTGCTTTACTGCCTCATCCATTATCCCGGTTGCATCACAGTCATGGGCACGCAGAATCAGCGGCGGAAGCTCTTTCAGCCCGGCCTGTTTCACTCCCTCGTTTACCGCGGGCAGTATGGTTTCCAGAAACCACTGCGTTTTATTTTCGTATCCGCGCAGAGCCTCTCCTAAACACACCATAAGCCCGATGTGCGGAAAAGATTTGATAAATTCTACAATACATTTATAGGTATAATCCGCTGTCAGGGGAAGGATTGTCCTCTGCAGCAGGTCAATCTGATGATGCTGCGCAAATGGAAGCGGAATATGTATATTGTAAAACTTTAAGACAACCCATATTCCCCTTTTGTCGCACTCGTCAGTCAGCCATTCGAACACTTCCCGGTTTTTCTGGAATTCTTCTTCCGTCACCTCCAGCGCCTCCGGATAATCGGGCAGCTTAATTAAGGAAGAAAACGGATGTCCGCTCCATATGTACAATACGTTGCAACGCTGCTGCAGCATCATATCCAAAAATTCACTCCACAGCGCCTTGTCATAAAACCACGGAAATCTCCCCGGCGTTATCGGGTATTCGTATGTTTTCCGCGGCGGTTCAATTTTCGTCAGCTGCAGACCGACGACCGGTCCTCTCAGCTTTAAAGCCGGTGCATCCCCAAAAAATATCTCATGCGGTATTGCCCCATCTTCTGTCACCCGCTCAGCAAATTCCAGACAGCCATACAGCACTCCCGTCGCGTCCGCTCCGGCAATTACATACATCTGTCCCGGAAGGGTTGCGATATAAAAGCTTTCCTCCTTTACCGGCTCCGAGGCATGATATAACAGCTCTCCCTTCTCCTCGAGCTCTTGAATCAGGGCAGACTGTGCGCGGATTCCGGCATAAATTTTCACGCCGTCTACGCTGCGGTAATCCTTTGACAAATCAGACTCCTCCGCCTTCTGCACATCTATTCCAGCCTTTCCAAGGGCCTTTTCAATCTGTTCCAAACCCAGTGCCAGACGCTTATTCGCTGCTGCCGGCATAATCAGATTCACATTCACCATAATGATTAATATTCTCCTTTCGCTCCCATATTCGTGCTTTTACATTTATCATACCACATTCTCATAAATATTTCACTGATTTCTTTTTATTTTTTATTCCCGCGAGCAACGAGCCAAGCAGACGTGCTTGCACGTATATTTGACGACTGCCGCGAGGGGCAAATACCCCGCAACTTGCTGCGGGGTATTTACTGCAGTCCACAAGAACATATGTTCTGTCAAGGCCCATTAAAAAGAATCCCATCTATCTGCCATTCTGAATGGGAAAGCAATATAAACAAAAAAAATAGAATGAAGTTTAGACAATCGGGTAAAAATAATGATATACGATAGCGGCCAAAACGGAGAAAAGAGGGATTTTTATGACAATATGGGATGCATTATCCATGCTGGGAGGACTGTGTTTATTTTTATTTGGCATGGATATTATGGGGCAGGCGCTTGAACTCCTGACCGGAAACAAACTGCGTTCTTTGCTTGGAAAAATGACAAACAGCCGGACAGCGGGCTTTTTGACCGGCTGCGGCGTTACGGCAGTGATCCAAAGCTCGTCCGCCACAACCGTCATGGTCATCGGCTTTGTCAATTCGGGAATTATGACTCTGAAGCAGGCCATCAATGTCATTATGGGTGCAAATGTCGGCACCACCGTTACAAGCTGGATTTTAAGCCTCGGCGGTATCAGCAGCGATACCACATGGGTAAAAATGTTAAAGCCCTCCTCTTTTACCCCCATCCTTGCTTTTGTCGGCATCCTTTTTTATATGTTCAGCAAAAACTCCAGAAAAAATAATACCGGCATGATCCTCCTCGGGTTTGCAACCCTGATGTTCGGCATGGAAACGATGACAAAATCGGTCTCCGGACTTGCCGAAATTCCGGCCTTCCAAAATATTTTCCTCATGTTTGAAAATCCATTTTTAGGGGTACTGGCAGGCGCGCTGTTAACCGCCCTGATTCAGTCCAGCAGTGCTTCCATCGGCATTTTACAGGCACTGGCAGCCACAGGGCAGGTCTCTTACGGTGCCGCCATCCCGATTATAATGGGCCAGAATATCGGCACCTGCATCACGGCCCTTCTATCCTCCATCGGTGCAAACAAAAATGCGAAACGCGCCGCTTTTATCCATCTTTCCTTTAATGTCATCGGAACCGCCGTAATTTTAATTTTCTTTTTACTGGCAAGAATGCTGTGGACGCCTCTCGCCTTTGCAGTGCCTGTCTCCCTGCCGGGCATCGCAGTTATACACACCATTTTCAACTTTATAAGTGTACTGATTCTTCTTCCGCTTTCCAGTCTCCTGGAAAAACTGGCGCTCAGGGTCATCTCAGATTCACCGATGCCGGAGGATACCGTACGTCTGGACGAACGTATGTTAGTCACCCCTTCCCTTGCCCTGGAGCAGTGCAGAATTGTCGCTTCCGATATGGCGGCCTGCTCTGCGCGGGCCCTGAAAAATGGCTTGCAGGCATTATCCGTATATACGCCGGATCTGATTAAAAAAATAAAAAAGGATGAGGAAGCCTGCGACCGTTATGAAGATGTGTTAAGCACGTTTCTTATAAAAATCAGCGCCTCCTCCATCAGCGATACGGAAAGTGAGGAAGCGGCAAAGCTGTTAAAACTCATCGGTGATTTTGAACGCATCTCTGATCATGCCGTAAATTTGCTGGAATCAGCCAGAGAACTAAAAGAAAAAGAGCTTACCTTTTCGGATACCGCAGCCAGGGAACTGAACACCCTCTGCGATGCCGTCTCAGAAATTATGGATCTGT
>CANOFI010000032.1 GCA_947565255.1 uncultured Lachnospiraceae bacterium | reverse complement strand
AATGCTTCTTTTCCAGAGAGGCAGAGGCTACTTATGACAGGAGCATAGAGAATCTTGCGAGGGACCACGGATTGTTGGAATAGCAGAGGATGAACAAAAGAGTGTCTGCCGGGGCAGACAGGTAGCAAAGAACAAAAAAGAGTCTGCCAGAGCAGACAGATAGGAGACTTGAAATGGAAAAACCAAATTTTACAGGATTATCACATGTATGTATTTTTGTGGATGATGTGGAAGAAGCATTTGCGTATTACGAAAGGATTTTAGGGGCAACCCCGAACCAGCATATTCCCCACTGGAGGAACAAGGGCTTTTTTCAGGCCGGAGGCTTTATTAAGGAGGCAGAGGAGGGTGATGTTTCCATTGGATTTATGGATGTGCCGGGAACCCGCCTTACACTGGAGCTTATGTGTTACCACAGTCCGGCAGGCCGGAAGGAGCCGGTTATATTTGCGGCAAATGATGTCAGCGGCGCAAGACATGTTGCGCTGAAAATAACGAATATTGAAGAAGCCTTTGCATATATAAAAGCGCAGCCTGACATTACGCTTATCAATACAACAGAGGACTATAAGGTATATCAGATCAGCAAAACAGAGCCTTCTGATTTTTATTATTTTGATAAGGTGAAAGAACATGATCCGCAGGCAAAACAAAAGGCAGCGGATATTTTAGGAAATACAAAATATTTTTATTTTATTGATAAATATGGTTTGCAGTGGGAGTTTGAGCAGGGCCATACAGATATTGGAGACTGAGGAGGTAAGTTATGCCATTTATAAATTCAAGAGTAAGTATCTCCATGACAGAGCAGCAAAAGGGAGCGGTAAAAGAAAAGCTCGGCAATGCAATCACTCTGATTCCGGGAAAATCGGAAGAATGGCTTATGCTGGAATTTGCAGATAATTGCAATTTATATTTCAGGGGAATGGATGCGCAGCCGTCGGCGATGATAGAAGTTAAAGTATTTGGCGGCATCCCGGAGGACTGCCTTGACGGAATGACAAAAAAAATCTGCGAAATATATGAAACAGAGCTTCAGATTAAGAAAGACCATATTTATGTAAAATACGAGGAATGTTACAAATGGGGCTGGAACGGAGCTAATTTTTAGCTGGACAGAGTCAGAACAGATATGAAAAAAAGAGAATTCCCGCTTGAGGGGAAGAAAATCGTTTACATATGAAACATGCGTCAGGTATTCCGGTGACGCCTGCAGCGGTATATTTTTCGGGGAAACGAAACAGATGAAACGTTTGCCGGAGCATTGACGGAGGTGTAACATGGAGACAGAGATAAAGGAAATTATACCGAGAATTTTAAGAGATATGAATGACGGCGTGCTGGTACTGGATATGCACGGGCAGATCTTATATCTCAATGACCGGGGACATGCCATGCTTGGCGTGGATGAGGATATGACCGGCAAAAAATATGGAAAAGCATTTCTGGCAAGGGACGCAGATGATACAAATGATAAATTTCATCAGTTTGTTGTGGATGCCGTTTATGACAAGGAGCATGCACACAGCGGAGAAGCGGTCTATAAAGCAGAAAACAAAAAGCCGCGTAATTTTAACCTGACCTCTTCCTTTTTATATGGAGAAACAAAAGAGAAAAAAATAGGAGTTGTTGTTCTTTTTACGGACGTTACAGAGGTAGCCAGACTGAACAGGCAGCGCCGGGAGTCTTCCACGATATTTGCAGTATTGATGATTTGTGTATGCATATATCTTTTTTTGTGGAGTTTTTTGTGCTATCTCAATGCAGAGCCTCCGACATGGGTGATGAATCTGATGATTGAGGGCATGTCTGTAATCCTGTTTTTTATTATACTGAAAACGACTTCGTTTTCTCTTAAGGACATTGGACTCAGGATTAAAAATGTACGGTCGACCTTTATTCCGGCCATTTTGATTACTTTGACAGGAACATTTGTTCTGGTCCTTGGGAAACTTGTAATTTTGAAGACGGCGCCCGGATTTTTCCCTGAGGGTGCGCCTTTTTGGGATTGGAGTGTTGGAACCTTTGCGGATATCATTTATCCGTTTACGGCAATCCTGCAGGAGTTTTTGGCAAGAGGCGTTATGCAGGAGAATTTAAACCGTATTTTTATAGGAAAATATGCGGGGGTGACATCCATTGTCGTATCCGCACTGATATTCGGCGTGCTTCATATTGCTCACGGACTGCCATTTATGATCGGCGCATCGGTTTTATTGGGGGCATTGGGGGTACTGTACCATAAACAGGGTAATATTTGGGGATTGTGTATTGTCCACTATGTGCTGGGAGAAGCAGCAACCTTTTTAAGGTATCTTATATAAGGCGAAGCAGGAAAAACAAAGAAGCGCATTGAAGTAAAAAAGCAATTAATGATTTTTGTGCAAATGGAGGATAACAATATGACGATTATGAGAACTTTGAAAGAGGATGAGTTGACGGTAAAGATATTCGGCAGGCTGGAGACGGTTACTGCCCCGAAACTGGAGGAAGGACTCAAAGATTCTTTGCAGGGCGTGAAAACACTCATTATGGACCTGGAGGATTTGGAGTACATTTCTTCAGCGGGCCTCCGTGTGCTGTTCTCAGCGCAGAAGACTATGAATAAGCAGGGCAGGATGATTGTCAGGAATGTGAATGAGGATGTGATGGAGGTCTTTGAGGTAACCGGGTCAGTTGATGTGCTGACAATTGAAAAAGCCTGATTTGGCTGGAGGCAGATTATGATGTATTTTAAATTGGCGTTAACCGCCCTCTGCCCGGTCTTTGCGACTATCTGTCTTTATTTTTTGAGCCAGAAGACAGTGTTTGGCAGATGGGAGGCAAAGCAAAAACAACTTATTTTTGGCGGTGTGTTTGGCCTGGTATCGGTTTTTTGTTCAGAATTTGGAGCGCCTGTCCTTGGCGTTATTGTCAATGTAAGGGATGCGGCACCGCTTTGTGCCGGGCTAATTTTCGGCCCTCCTGCCGGTATCATGGCGGGGATGATCGGCGGTATGGAACGATGGTTTGCCGTTCTGTGGGGAGCCGGCGCCTATACACGTCTTGCCTGTTCATTATCAACAGTGATTGCCGGTTTTCTGGGTGCAGCGTTAAGAAAATGGATGTTCGATAATAAAAAGCCGGCCTGGTATTATGGCTTTGCCATAGGGCTTGTCATGGAAGTTTTGCATATGCTGATGATCTTTTTCACAAACATGGGCGATGTGCAGCGGGCGTTTACTTTTGTAAAAACCTGTTCTGTGCCGATGATGATGGCCAATGCCGTTTCCGTAATGCTTTCCCTGATGGCTGTATCCCTGATTGGAAAAGAAAAGCTGCAGTTCCAGACAGAATATAAAAAGCTGTCGCAGACTTTTTCCAGATGGCTGCTGTTTGTTGTGATTGCGGCCTTTGGCATAACCAGCATCTTTATTTATCTGCTGCAGACCAGTTTTTCCACAAATGACAATGAGGCGCTGCTTGCGCTGAATATAGAAGATGTAAAAGCAGACGTTGAAGATGCGTCGGATGAGAATCTTTTAAAATTGACATACGGCGTTGCGGATGATATAAATGCGGCGGAAACGGTGGATAATGCACTTTTGTCGGAGATTAGCGCAAAGCCGGGAAATGATTTCTCGGAAATCAATGTAATCGATAAAAACGGAATTATCATCTGTTCCACAACAAAAGAGCATATCGGTTTTGATATGTCTTTTGGAGAACAGTCGGGAGAGTTCCTTGTTCTTCTGAATGGAAAAAAGGAATATGTCCAGAGCTACCAGCCGCTTTCTAAGGATGGAGTAACCTATATGAAATATGCCGGAGTATCGCTGCCCGGCGGCGGTTTTGTGCAGGTGGGCTACAATGCAAAGCGGTTCCGGCAGGACATAGACCAGCAGGTAATCGGTGTGACAAGAAACCGCCATATAGGGGAAAGCGGCTGCATGATTATTGCTGCCGATAACTGGAATATTGTGAGCGATCCGCATGGCAATGAAGGAAGCAATCTGGAAGTTACAGGCATTTGGATTGATACAGAAAAAATGCAGGAAAAGAAACGATACCAGGATGTTGTATACGGCGAGGAGTGCTATCTGATGTATGCCGTGGCAGAAGGGTATTATATTATCGCTGTGGAGCCGGTAAAGGAGGCGATGCTTTCCAGGGACTTATCTGTTTATGTGACATTGTTTATGGAAATACTTGTATTTGTCATTCTATTTGCCATGGTTTATTTCCTGATTAAAAAGCTTGTGGTTGAGAATATCCATAAGATTAACCAGACACTTGGCGAGATTACAGGAGGAAATCTGAATGTGTCCGTCAATGTCCGTACCAATGAAGAATTTGTATCACTTTCCGATGATATCAATTCTACGGTCATGACATTAAAAGGGTACATTGCAGAAGCGGCGGCAAGGCTTGATAAGGAGCTGGAGGTTGCAAAGATTATCCAGTCCTCTACCCTGCCCGGAATATTCCCGCCTTACCCTGACCGCAATGATTTTGATATTTTTGCCACGATGGATACGGCAAAGGAAGTAGGCGGGGATTTCTATGATTTCTATCTGCTGGACGAGAACCGGCTGGCGTTTGTGATGGCGGATGTTTCAGGGAAAGGCATTACGGCGGCGATGTTCATGATGAAGGCAAAAACACTGATTAAGAGCTATGCAGAGAAGGAAACAGATGTTGCCGGTATTCTTACGCAGACCAACAGGGCGCTGTGTGAGGGAAATGAAGCGGAAATGTTTGTAACCTGTTTTATGGGTATCTTAAATTTGGAAAGCTGTATGCTTACCTTTGCCAATGCCGGGCACAATCCCCCTTTAATACGGCAGGGGGACAAAGCTTTTGAATACCTTGTATTCCGTCCGGGATTTGTCCTGGGTGAAATGGAGGATATCCGATACCGTATAGGGGAAATACCGTTTGAACCGGGAGACGAGATTTATCTTTATACCGACGGCGTAACGGAGGCAACAAACAGCGACGTAAAGCTTTATGGGAATGAACGCCTGCTTGAGGTGATGAACCGCGCGCGCGGCAGGAGTGCAGAAGAAATCTGCCATATTGTAAAATCGGATGTAGACAGGTTTGTAGGGGAGGCGCCCCAGTTTGACGATATCACAATGCTCCATTTAAGGTTTCTGCCGAAAAACAGAATAACCGTTATGCCGGCGATGGAAAATATAACAAAGGCCATGGCGTTTGTGGAGGATACTTTGGAGAACTTCCATGTGCCGCGAAAGGTTATGGTAAAAATGAATATCGCTGTGGATGAGATTTTTTCCAATATTGTCCGGTACAGCGGGGCAGGCAGTGTAAGCGTGGAATGCAAAGTATGGGAAAAGGTGATAACGGTTATTTTTACGGATGATGGCTGCCCGTATGACCCGACAGCAAAAGCAGATCCCGATACGGGTATCTCTGCCGAAGAACGCGACGCTGGGGGAATGGGTATCTTTATCGTAAAAAATTTTATGGACAGCGTGGAGTATGCTTACCATAACGAGAAAAATATTCTGACATTGAAAAAGCAGTTTGAGATAACAGAAGAAAGGAACAGGTGAAGAAGATGAAAAAAATGGAAAAAAGTCTGAGTTTCGTGTTGGCACTGGTGTCTGCAGTCATGATTGGAGGATGCGGCGGCAAGGAAACAGAAACGAAAACGCCCAAAAATGACAATCATACGGAAAACAGTGTATGGAAGAAGGATACGGAATACATGGTGTACTTTGGGTTAAACGACAAAACTACAGGAGAGCAGATCGTATCAAAGGAAGAAGCAACAAAGAAAATTCAGGCGGTTTTTGAGAAAAAGGGAGTGGGCTATACTGTGCTGGATGCCTACGGTGCTTATTTGGAGGAAGACAAAGTGGTATCAAATGAGACGGTGATTCTAGATATTCTGATGGTTTCGGAAGAAGAAATGGAGGAGGCTGTCAATGAGGCGGTAGACGAACTGCATCTGGCCTCTGCCATGGTGACAAAATCGGATGTTACCTATCGCTTTTACACAACGGAATAGTGATATCATTATTTTGTATACAAATGATGTCCGCTGTGAGGCAGATACGGATATTGGTTATGCTTTCCTGATAAGCTTTATACTGTGGCTTCGCCTGACTACATAATTAAACAGGGCGGAGACGGACTGAATATGTTTATGGATAATGATCTGACAATCGACGAAGGGATTCTGAAGCGGCCGGGTTGACAAACCGCCGTCTTTACAATATATTAATAAAGAACCAGTCTTCTGTCAAAAAGCCGGCAGACGGTCTGACAATATATTTTTGGAGGAACTTTATGAAAATTGCTCTTGTGGATGATGAACAGGCAGAACTGGATTATTTATTGGAATTATTAAAGAACCAGCTGGCCTTTTCGGATAATACCCTGAAAATAGATACGTTCCCCAGCGGAACAGCATTTCTCGACGCATGGGAGCCGGGCAGCTATGATCTTTTGGTTTTGGATATATACATGGAGCGGACTGACGGCATTTCGGTTGCCCGCAAGGTGCGTGAAACTGATTCGAACGTATGTTTGGTATTTTGCACGTCCAGCAATGAATTTGCGAGTGAGAGCTATGAAGTCTGCGCACACTATTATCTGCGAAAGCCCATAACACAGCAGGGGATTGCGGCTATGCTGGAGCGGCTGAATCTGGCTGCATATGAACGGGAACGGCAGCTTTTGCTGCCGGATGGACAGAAAGTGATTCTGCACAATATTATGTATACGGAGTATTTTAATCATATTGTGACAATTCATAATCAGAAGGGTGCAGCGATTCAGACACGGATTTCCCAGAAAGAAATGGAGCGGCTGCTCTGCGGATATCCTTATTTATGCTGCTGTTCGCGAGGGATAATTGTGAATTTTAATACTGTGCAAAGATACAGCGCCGATACGTTCTGGCTGAGCAGCGGGCAGACGGTTCCCATCAGCCGCCGGCGGTCGAAAGAAGTCATTGACGCCTATAGCCATTTCCTGTTTGAAAAAATGCGAGCGGAGGTTAACAATCATGCCACCCTTTTACCGAATTGCTGAAATTTCCTGTTATTCTATGCTGAATTTTCTGCCATACCTGGCGGCGGCGCTCTATCCGTTCCGGCACCGGCTGCGCTGTTCTAAGCCGGTGATGCTGCTGTTTGTTCTGATTATTACATTGGTGCAGATTGTACTAAGCCTTTGTTCGTCGTTTCTTCCTGATGCCAATAAGGTACTGATTAATATGGCCAGTACGTTGATTTACTTTTTGTTTTATTTCTGGGCGGTGCGGGCGCATTTCGGGAAAACGTTATTTACGCTGCTGATGCTTACCAATATTGCCTGCTTTGTCGTTGTCAGTTCCAAATGCCTGGAGGGATTTTTATTTCCGGCGCTGGCCAGGCAGCCGTTTCGCTGGTCATATTCGCTTGTGATGTCTGCAGTTCAGGCTGTGATTCTGATACCGCTTTTTATCTACATACGCAGAATTTATACCAATGCCATTGAAAAGGAAACGAATCCTGCGGCCTGGCGCTATCTGTGGCTGATTCCGGCAACTTTTTACATCCTGTGGTTCTATCATTTGTTCGGAAATGAGAAAAGCGGTACGGAAATGGCCCTGCAGCCGGAAAATACAATTTTTCTATTATTCATCGACCTGGGGGCGTTTTTAATTTACTATATGGTGGTCTGTCTGATTAACGAACATGACCGAAATCATACGTTAGAAAGCCAGAACCACCTGCTCTATCTGC
The DNA here is from genome assembly GCA_947565255.1 of uncultured Lachnospiraceae bacterium. GTDB lineage: Bacteria > Bacillota > Clostridia > Lachnospirales > Lachnospiraceae > JAAVZI01. The sequence continues at coordinate 5,842 of CANOFI010000032.1, read as the reverse complement.
AGACCGTGCAGTATGAGCATTTGAAGAACCGGATTGCCGAGACGCGGCGGGCCAGGCACGACCTGCGCCACCATACTGCGGTGATGGCAGGCTTCTTAGATGCAGGGGAGCTTGACAAGCTTGCGGCCTATCTTGACAGCTATCGCAAATCCCTGCCGGACGACAGTTCGATTCTCTACTGCAAAAATTCTGTTGTCAACCTGCTGCTGCTTTATTTTGACCAGCAGGCCAGGGAAGAGGAGATTGCGTTTGACGTTCATATGGATATTCCCGCCAGTCTCAACATTGCCGAGAACGATCTCTCTGTCCTGCTGGGGAATCTTCTGGAAAATGCACTGGAAGCCTGCGCGCAGCAGACACATGGTGTGCGTCAGATTACCGTCTGCGGGAAGGCAAATGACAGCGCGCTGATTCTGGCGGTTGACAATTCCTATGAAAATGAAATCCGACGTAATGCGGACGGTGCGCATCTGTCTACGAAGCATAAGGGTGTTGGACTGGGGTTAGAGTCGGTGCGCCAGATCGCCCGGCGCTATGACGGGGTGTTTCAGACGGAACAGAAGGATGGGGTGTTTTATGCGTCGGTCTTGTTAAATATGAGGGAAGAAAAATAATGGGCTGGTACCTTGCATCTTTAGGTACCAGCCCAAACAAATACAGTTAGAATTATAATTTCTTTTTCTTCCTTTTTATGCAAATCGGAAAAAGACTGATGGATATAAACATACTTGTAAGCCAGATCCACAGTTGTTTTTTATCATCGGTTTTCGGCGATGGATGTTCCTCATTTTTGGCAGAAGGTATATGGCTTCTGTTTCTAACGGCATTGTCGGTGCTGTTGGCCGGGTCTGATTGTATTGCTGAGCCCGGTTTATTTAAAGTGTCTGCCTCGGTTGGGTTTGTGGAATGTTCGGGCTTCGGTTCTTCCGGGGCTTTGGATGTGCCTGGTTCGGATGCCGCCGGCTTTGATGGTTTTGGTTCTTCAACACCCGGTCTGTCCGATCCCTCCGGCCTGGGCGTATCTGTTCCCGGTTTTGAAGAACTTTCTGGCTTTTGAGAACTTTCTGGTGTCTCGGAATTTTCCGGCTTAGGTGTCTCGGATTTTCCTGCAATAGTGAATTCTGCGGCTGCCTCCCCATCCGTATATAAAATAATGATGTTATGCGTTCCCGCCGACAGCCGTTGCAGGTATTCCGGCTGAAGAATCACAATTGTACTGCCATCCCCAGGCCGTATTTTCGTATTATTTTCCGCAAGATATGCCTTTGCTTCGTAATCCGTGGTATCCAGAAGTGTTCCGTCAATTTTCACTCCCGTGAATTTAGAAAAGGCTCCGTTTGCCAGAAAAGTAAGCCCTTGTATATAGCCTTGTTCCCAAATGCCATGGTTGCCTTCCACAATCAGATAGTTTACAAGGGCCTGCAGCAGTTTGTTCAGCTTTTCTACAGATGCCGATTCCAGCATTGACTGTTCATGCGCCGACAATGTATCATAAGCCGTTTTCGCCTGACGGATTCTGGTTTCTGCCGCAGTATCATCCGGTTTCACCAGCCCGGCGTCCGGCAGGGCTTGAATGGCATCAGTAACGTCCTGAACCTTTTCAATACTTGTAAGAGCCGCTTTTATGCGGACAATCTCTTCCTGGATGGCTGAATGTTCTGCCTCTGTATAATTCCCGGAATATTTCTTTAATGCCATTTCCAAAGAAGATTTTGCCTGTTCTAGTTTTTCCTTATCTGCCATTTGTACATTTTCCGCGGAAATGTTCATGGTTTCTTCTACCATTTCGCTGCGGATGGCTGCACCTGCTTCATCAATCTGCTTCTGCAGCTTCTGTGCCTGTGTCTGTACCTGCTGCAAGGCCTGTTTTTCTTCTTCGGTCGTATTCTCGTCCGGGAGAATCTGCATAACATTATTGATAGTTTCCTGGTTGGAAGAAGTAACCGTATTTTCCGTCAAATCAGCAATTTCCTGCGCAAGACTTGCAATGCTTTTCATGGTAATGGTTATGCTGCTTTCATTCCCGGCTTTATCAATTGCCCATACAACATAGGTTTGCTCGGTATTTCCCGGAAGAATCAGCTCTTTCGAACTGTCGGTTCCGTTCAGTACAAAACTTGTATAGCGTATGGGAAGTGGTTTTTTGGAGACTTTTGCTATTGCTGTATTTTTAACAAGAAGCCTGTTTCTGACGTTCTCCCCATTCAGCGTTACTCGAACGAGATTTCGATCTGAAACTGTCATTTTTTGCGTTGTATAATATGTTTGGTTTTGCTGCGCACCCGCAAATACAGGCGCCGTCAAATCAAACTCCGCGCCGTCTGTTCCAAAATAAGCCGTATTTCCGGCCTGGTCCGTGGCCCGGCCGTAGATAACGAACTGTCTGCCGTCTTCCGGTTCTACTGAAAATCCTCCCGAAGCCAGGGGAGTCCATTCTTGCACCTGCGCAAGCTGTGCCTCCGTCAAAACCGAATCCGAACAAAAATAGGCAATTTCATGGATGCCGCTCAGCGAATCCGCCGCCGATAAGCTGACTTCCACCGGATGGTTGAACATATGTTCGAATGTTGCCATGCCAATCTCCTGAAGTACTGGGTTTCCGTTAAATGCTGCAGCAAAGGTATCCGGTTTCGTGCGGTCAATCTTATAAGTTTCTTCCGCTGCCAGGGAGATGCGCCCATTTTCCAGATCTTTCACATAAAATGTAAGCGTCCCCTGTGAGGTTTCTTCACTTCGGGTCAGGCTGGATACCCACTCGTCCTGAAGCGTATTTCCCCTTGATAACAGGTATCCGTCCATGGCCGTTACTGTAAAATCTTTGTTCAGCCAGCCCTGCTCATTTTTTGCAGTGGCCGTATACTCCCTGCCGTTTTGCGGCTCAAACTCATTGATAATGGAAAATGTGCCGCTGCCGTTTACCACAAAACGCCCGCCGTCCCGGTCGGTTATCATAACCTTTGCCGTTCCGGCCTGCACATTGTCCTCATAGCTCACCGCATATTCATTGGACGGAATCACGGTATCGCCGTCCCTCACAATCACCTGTGGTTCCTTTGCCGTGCCGTCATAATGAAAGACGCCGGGAATCTCAACCGCTGGATTTGTCACTTCTTTCGGCAGCATAACCGTAACCGTGAATTCATAAACAGCAGTTCTGCCGTTTTTCATCCAAAGCTCTGTCCAGAACAGATGTTCGCCAACCTCCAGATTTTTCAGATAAGAGGCCGGCAGGGTAAACTGGTAAATGCCGCCGCTGTCCGTCTCGGTACACTGATTGGTAATTTCCTTACGTGGATCCCCACTCTTATCAAACACCCGCAGAGCACTTACGTCTACGCCTTCAAATGCAAACGTGAGGTCCTCCTCGGCACCGCGGATTGCTGTAAAGTGCTGTTCCTGCGGCATACGGATAATCAGGACATCTGCTGTATAGGTGTGCTCCTTTCCGTTCAGACGGCGGATGACCTGTACGCTGACTGTTCCCAGTCCGTCCACATGCAGCCGATCTCCCTCAATACGCGCCTGGCCGGTAGTTGTTTTATCCGAAATCAGGCGGTATTCCACTGTCGGAACCGTCTCCCGATGCTCAAGCATGTTACAGGTATTTGTATAATCCGGGTCGGATGCCAGGGCATCTTCCAGTAAAAAGGAAGCCGATTCCTCCCCGGCCGGAAAGGAATAAATCGTTTGTTTTAGCGCAGAAGCGCCCAGTGTACAGGTGCACAGCCGCTCTGCCTGATCGGTAATCCATGCCTTTCCACGCCATTGGTTTCCGCTGTGCAGCACGCTCTCCGTCCTAAGGCCGTATCCCTCGCGCCCAGACACAAACGTGCGGTCCGCCACCTCATTTTCCGTTTCGACAATGCCGGTATTCGGATGTTCCGGTATGGTTTCTCCATCCTCGGAAAGCCACATCAGCCGCGCCTGCCCCTCAATCGAAACGCCCTCAAAACCAATGGCCTCCTTTTCGGATGAGCGGATCAGCAGCGGATGGTTTAAAAATACTGTGTCCGGCATATGGGATTGCTGTGAGCCGACAACCCGCAGAGCACCCCCGTCCACTGTCAGTTTGTCCGTTACTGTCTTCAGGCCGCGGTCCTCGTCCCAGAGCGAAGCATCCACATAGTTTACATAACTATCCTTTAACACAATCGTCCGAAAGCGGTTCCTGTTAAAAAATGCATAGGAAAGCACCGGATTTTCTGCACCATAAAGCCCGATTTGATTCTCTAAGATATTGTATGCCCCCCATTTATTGCCGTCTGCCCCGCAGTTTTGCAGGGTCAGCCGGCTGTCCGCAGTCTTTGCAAGCGTACCTTCCGCAATATGGGAATTGCGTGCCCATGCATGGTCAAAGGTAAGCGACAACGTTCCCGCAATCGAATCCCCAATCATCAGGAAGGACAATTCGCCGTCCCGGATCGTAATATCCACATTCTGCAGTGGATGATTGTCATGCTGGGGATAGCCAAAGAACGCCGTTGTCTGCTTCATCTGTTCTCCTTCGATGGCAACGTCCAGATCTCCGGTTACGGCATTGTTCGTACTCTCCTCGGATACCCCATAAAAATATTCAATTGCGCCGCCTTTCAGCACAATTGAGGCGCTTCCCACAACAGCCGCCGTATCATTGAAGCCTGCACCGGAGGCACAGACCTTAAATATGCTGCCGCCGTTGACTGTAACTGAAGCTCTCCCTGAGACGATGGACTGCTCCTCGCCGCCCCCGAAGACGGTGCTGTTGCTGATATCGCCGCCATTGATGGTAATATTGCTGTCTTTCACGCTTGCGCCCCTCCAGGCGCCTCCGCCATAAATATTGTGCCGGAATTCGCCGCCGTTGACTACAATATTGGTGCTGCCGGCTACCTCCGTAACGGCATGATCGTCATATCCCGCGCCGCCGCCGTAGACCCAACCCGTAATTAAGGCTCCGTCTTCAAAGACCAAACTGGTGTTCCCCTCCACGACTCCGGAAACTTCATTTCCACCATAAATGTTGTGGACTGTTCCGCCGCTGATGCGGATATTCGTATTTCCGTGAACCGTTCCCGTATAATTGCCGCCATAAAGCGCATAATTTCCCATCGTGCCGCCCGTGACCTCGACCTGCGTGTTACCATTAATTTCCCCAAACCGGTTGCCGGCAAATACATACCGCATATTCCCTCCGTCGATCCGAATATGGGTGTTGCCCGTCAGGGTTCCCGCATCATTTCCGCCGTAGAGCAGCCACAGAGTCGGTCCGCCGTTATCGGTTGCCCCAGTCATGGTAATGCTGGTGGACATCTCCTGGCTGCCCTCCTTAGCGCCGCCAAACAAGGTCGAATTTGTCAGAAAATACCCCTTATCCGCATCATAGTAAATGCCGGAACCGCCAAGTGTACCATCCCCTTGAAGGGTAGTAAGTTCTTCGCCTGTATCAGCAGTTCCATTTTGGTTCTCATCCATATAGATTTTCGCATATCCCGCCGTTTCAGAAGCCACAAGAATTAACGGCATGCCGTTCGCATAGATGGTGTGCACATAATCCGCAGTTGTCTCATAAGTGACTTTGTCCTTAGAGATAGAAATGCTTTTGGCACCATCGGCTGTCTGCCTGTTTTGCGCTGGCTGAATGCTTTCCTTCGCCTGGACGCTGCCCGATAAATTCCGGCTTGGCAGAATGCAGGCCGTCATGGTAAACAGAAGAAGCAGGCTGGTAAGTTTCTGTGATTTTTTAGTCATAGTTTGTGATTCTTTCCTTTCTTATATATAATATTTATAGGTAATAGTGAAAGACTTATTCGAAGTGACGAGTTTGTATATATTGTCCAAACTCTGGTTATGAAATGAACGTGGC